>NZ_JAHXBG010000049.1 GCF_020103725.1 Hyalangium gracile
CCGGCGCCAACTCGGTCACGGGCGGCACGGCGGACACCCAGAACAACGTGGAGAGCGTGTTCCTGCCCGCGGGCACCTCGGGCAGCTTCTCCATCACGGTGACGGCGGCCAACATCAACTCGGACGGTCTGCCGGGCAATGCCTCCACGCTGGACCAGGACTTCTCCCTGGTGGCGTACAACAGCTGCGACAACGCGGCTCCGACGCCCGAGGGCGCCGCGGCCGCGGTGAACGGCGACAACCGCATCGACATCAGCTGGACGGAGAACGGCGCCAAGGAGTACCGCATCTACCGCTCCACCACCGCGGGCGGCCCGTACACCCGCGTGGCCACCGCGACGGCCTCGCCGTACTCGGACGTGGGCGTGTCCGGCAACACCACCTACTACTACGTGGTGCGCGCCGTGGACTGCGCCGAGTCTCCCAACTCCAACGAGGTGTCCGCCACCGCCACCGGTCTGTGCACCCTGCCGCCCACCTTCGCGGGCGTCACCGGCGTGACCAACAGCGGCTCGGCCACCTGCGGCACCACCGTCAACTGGGCGGCGGGCAGCCCGATCTGCGGCGGCACGCTGAGCTACTCGGTCTACCGCGGCACCACGGCGGGCTTCACCCCGTCGATCGCCAACCGCATCGCCACGAACCTGAGCGGCACCAGCTTCGCGGATGACCTGAACCTGACCAGCGGCACCAAGTACTACTACGTGGTCCGCGCCACCGAGGTGAGCAACGCCTCCAACGAGGACACCAACACCGTCGAGAAGTCCGCCATCCCCACGGGCGCCGTGATTCCGAGCGACTACTTCGACGACCTGGACGGCAACCGTCCCGCGAACGCGAGCGCCTACTGGATCGTGAAGGCGGACCAGGGCAACGTGGCCACGGTCAACATCACGAACAACTGCCACTACCAGTCGGCCACGAAGTCCTACCGCTTCGGCGCGGCCAACGCGGACTGCGGCGGCACCTACCCGGCCAGCAACCAGATCGTCCTGTCCCTGGGCGGTGACGGCACCACGGCGGGTATCAACGGCTTCAACATCCCGTCCAGCCGCGCGGCGCAGATGTCGTTCAACCTCTGGTACAACCTCGAGAACCGCTACGACGGTGCCTGGCTGGTGTACAGCACCGTGAGCGCGACCGGTCCGTGGACCAACGTGGGCGACGCGACGTCCGCCACGGCGCCGTACATCTCGGCGGGTGGCTACGACAACACGCTCAACAGCAGCTCGACGACCCGCATCTGGACGAACACGAACCAGGGCGCCAACGGCTCGCTGAAGGCCGTGACCGTCAACCTGACGGCCCTGGCGGGTCAGAAGGCTTGGTTCGGCTTCCGGTTCTACAACGACACCATCGTCCACCGCGAGGGCATCTACATCGACGACGTGCGCGTCACCGCGGACTCGTTCGCCGCGTGCACCACCAACGTGCCTCCTCCGGGCCCGGCGGTGTCGTACCGGATCACCAACCTGCCCGCCACGGTGGGCGCCGGTGACTCGGTGACCTTCGACATCACCGCGCTGGACTCGGTGGGCCAGACGGCGACCGGCTACAGCGGCAGCGCCACGTTCACCAGCACCGACGCGCAGGCGGTCCTGCCCTCGGCCACTCCGTTCACCTCGGGTGTGGCGAGCGGCGTGCCCGTCTCGTTCCGGACGCTGGGCGCGCAGACGATCACCGCCGCAGACTCGGAGAACGCGGCCGTCAAGGGCAGCGGCGGCACCAGCGTCACCGCGGGTGCGCCGACGCAGCTGACCTTCACCACGCAGCCCTCCAACACCCAGGCGGGTGCCTCCATCTCGCCGTCGGTGCAGGTGGGCATGAAGGACCAGTTCGGCAACGTGGTCTCCACGGGCAGCAACGAGATCAGCATCGCCCTGGAGAACAACGCGGGCGGCGGCACGCTGAGCGGCACCACCACGGTGGCGGCCGTCAACGGCGTGGCCACCTTCGGCGGGCTGTCCATCGAGAAGGTGGGCGAGGGCTACACGCTGGCGGCCAGCGCCGACGGCCTCACCGGCGCCACCAGCAACGGGTTCAACATCACCCCGGCGGCTCCGGCGAAGATGGCCTTCCTGAGCCAGCCTTCCACCACGAAGGCGGGTGACGCCATCGCTCCGGCGGTGACGGTGATGATCCTGGACGCGTACGACAACGCCACGGACGCCGCGACCGAGGTCAGCGTCGCCCTGGGCAACAACCCGGGCGAGGCGCGCCTGTCCGGCGAGACCACGGCGACGGCCGTCAACGGCCTGGCCACCTTCAGCACCCTCAACCTCGACAAGGTGGGCGAGGGCTACACGCTGGAGGCCTCGGCGGACTCGCTCGACAACGCCACCAGCCAGGGCTTCAACATCACCCCGGCCGACCCGCACCGCGTGGTCATCACCCGTCAGCCGACGGATGCCCAGGCCGGCGCCGCCATCAGCCCGTCCGTCCTGGCCACCGTGCTGGATCGGTTCGGCAACGTGGCGACGCAGGCCACCGACCCTGTCTCGGCTTCGCTCGGCAACAACCCGAACGGCGCCAAGCTGCGCGGCACCACCAACGTCAACCCGGTGAGCGGCGTGGCCACCTTCAGCGACCTGTCGGTGAGCAAGGCCGGCCTCAACTACACCCTGGTGATCGGCTCCAGGAGGCTCTTCGCTGACACCAGCGTGGGCTTCGACATCACCCCGCACGCTCAGGGCAACGTGGACAAGCTGGCCTTCCGGCCGGCGGCGTCCGACCGCGTCGGCGCGGGCGAGGCGATGACCATCGAGGTGGAGCTGCAGAACGCGCAGGGCCAGGTGCTCACGAGCGCCTCCGACTCCGTGACGCTGAGCTTCGGAGAGAACCCGGCGGGGGGCCAGCTGCTCGGCACCACGACGGTCTCCGCGGTCAACGGCGTGGCGAAGTTCACGGGCATCTCCGTGCGCAAGGCCGGCGGTGGCTACGCGCTGACGGCCAGCGCCGCGGGCTTCACGGCCGCGACGAGCGCGGCGTTCGCCGTGACGCCGGGTGCGGCGGCCAGCTTCTCCGTGCAGATGCCGCCCAGCGTCACGGCCGGTGAGGAGATCTCCATCTCCGCCACCGCCATGGACGCCTACGGCAACGTGGCGGCCTCCTACGCGGGCCCGGCCAAGGTGACGAGCACGGACGCCTCCGCGTCCTTCGCCTCCACGGCCACCTTCGTCGAGGGCGTGCTGAGCAACTTCAAGGTGACCTTCAAGAGCACCGGCCCGAAGTCGGTCTCCTTCGAGGACTCCGCGAACGCCAGCGTGAAGAGCACGGCGAACACCAACGTCACCGCCTTCGGTCAGCCGACGGCGTCCGTGACGAACCCCGCGGGCGGCACGGTCGTCTCGGGCTCTGTCAGCATCACCGCCGAGGGCGCGGTTGCCCGCGGCGCGACGCTGAGCAAGCTCGCCATCTTCGTGGATGGCGCCGAGATCGCCAGCGGCTCCGAGGGCAGCGTGACCGGCACGTGGGACAGCTCCAACGCCGAGGCCGGCACGCACATCATCACCGCCGTCATCACCGACAGCGCGGGCAACTCCGTCACCTCCGCTCCGGTCGTCGTCTCGACCGAGGCCGGTGGCTGCGGCTGCGGCGCGACGTCCGGTGCCGACGCCAGCGTCTTCCTGGGCCTGCTCGTCCTGGCGCGCTACGCGCTGGGTCGGCGCCGCAAGGCGGCCTAGGGAGTGAGGCTCCGGGGCGCCTGAAGCGGGCGTCCCGGGGCTGAGCGGGCGGGGCCGTACGCTCCGCCCGTTCGCCTGGAACTCAAGCAGTCGACATGGATGCGCCGGCGCGGACCTTTCGCGCCGGCGCATTTATTTTAGGGGGCAAGGAGGCACGTCATGACGGTGCTGGCAGGCAAGCTGGGCGCTTGGGCGGCGGCACTCGCCCTGTCCTCGGGGCCCGTGAAGTCCGAGCGCGCCGAGGCGCTGAAGCAGCAGGCGGAGCGGCTGGCCACCGAGGCCCGCGCGCTGGCCAACCCGAGCGGGTGCGCGAAGGTGGAGGAGTGCGAGATGGCCGCGTTCGGCGCCAAGGCCTGCGGCGGACCGCGCGAGTTCATCGCGTACTGCCCCCACACGACGGACGTGAAGGCGCTGCGGGACAAGCTCGCGGAGCTCGAGAAGGCCGAGCGGGCCTGGCTGGAGGAGGCGCACGTCCCCTCCAACTGCGGCCTCACGCGGAGGCCGCGGATCCGTCTGATGGACGGGATGTGCCGCGCCCGGTGAGCCCCGCGCCGTGGGCTACCGCCGGGGCTCGACGACCATGGCGCTGCCTCCGCCACGGCGCCTGGGCTCGGCCACGGCGGTGACGGTGCCGTCCGGGTTGAAGCGGATGCCGGTGAGCGCGCCGATGGCGTTGAGCCCCGCGGCGGGCCCCGCGGCGGTGAAGACGTGCCCCTTCTCCTTCAGCGCCGCCGCCTCGGGTGTGGCGAGGAACTCGGGCTCGGCCTGGCTGGAGCCGTCCGGCACGTTGCGCTGGGAGACGCGCGGCGCCGCCACCGCCTCCAGCAGCGGCATGCCGAGATCCAGGTGGTTCACCAGCGTCTGCAGCACGGTGGTGATGATGGTGCTGCCGCCCGGGCTGCCCAGCGCGAGCACCGGAGCGCCGTCCTTGAACACCAGCGTCGGCGCCATGCTGCTGCGCGGCCGCTTGCCGGGCTCCGGGGTGTTGGCGTGCGGGGCCGAGGAGCTGGGCGGGAAGTCGAAGTCCGTCATCTCGTTGTTGAGCAGGAAGCCGTAGCCGGGGACGGTGATGCCGCCCCCCCCCTCGTACTCGATGGTGCACGTGTAGGTGACGACGTTGCCCGCCTTGTCCGAGGTGGTGATGTGCGTGGTCTCCCGGTCCAGCGTGTCCAGCGGAGAGGGGGGCAGCGCCGCCAGGCTCATCCCGGGCGAGGGCGTGCCGGCGGTCCGCTGAGGGCTCGGGTCCTCCTGGAAGGCGAAGGGGTTGCCCGCGGGCACTGCGCGAGGGGCGGCCTTCGCCGGATCAATGGCCTTGCGCCGCTCCGTGGCGTAGGCCTTGGAGAGCAGCCCGGCCACGGGCACGTCCGTGTACTCGGGGTCGGCCACGTAGGCGGTCCGGTCCGCGAAGGCCAGGCGCGAGGCCTCGAGGTAGAGGTGGAGGAAGTCCGCGCGGCTCGTGGCCTTCGGCTCGTAGCCCTCCAGGAGGTTCAGGGCCAGGCCCAGCGCCAGCCCGCCGCTGGAGGGCGCGTCCATGCCGTACACCGTGTAGCCGCGATAGGTGGACCGCACCGGCTCGCGGATGCGCGCCTCGTAGTCCGCGAGATCCGAGAGCTGCATCACCCCCGAGCGCACCTGGCGCGGGGCATCGGGCGCCACTGGCGGCTTCGTCACCGTGTCGACGATGGCGCGAGCGATCTCTCCTCGATAGAAGGCGCGGCTGCCGCCCTCGGCCACCAGCCGGTACGTCTTCGCCAGGTCCGGGTTGCGGAAGGTGGAGCCCACGGGGGACGGGCTGCCCTCGGCGGGGAGGAAGACGCGGGCCGTGCTGGTGAAGAGCTTGAAGCGCTCGACGTTGCGCGAGGTCTGCTCGAAGAAGGTCGGGTCCACCTCGAAGCCCTGCTCGGCGACACGGATGCCGGGCTGGAGCAGGTCGGCCAGCCCGCGCGTGCCATAGCGCTCCAGCGCCACCTCCCAGCCGCGCACCATGCCGGGCACGCCCGCGGACAGGCCACTGGTCAGCACGTCCGGCATGGGGACGGGAGCGCCGTTCTCGTAGAAGAGCCCGCGGTGCAGGGCACGAGGCGCCATCTCCCGGTGGTCCACGCTGACGACGCGCTTCTCGTCGGCCAGGTAGATGAGCATGAAGCCGCCGCCGCCGATGGCACAGGAGTACGGGTCCGTCACGCCGAGCACGCCCGCCGCGGCCACCGCCGCGTCGACAGCGTTGCCGCCGTCCTTGAGGACGTCGATGGCGGCGGCCGTGGCCCTCACATCCACCGTGGCCGCGGCTCCCCCGCGCCCGGTGGCCTGAGGCGTGGCCGGGGGGGCGGGAACGGGCGAGGCGGAGGACGCCGAGGAGGCTGCCTTGTCATGCGTGCAGGAGGAGGCGAACAACACGCCGGTAAAGACCGCGATGAAGAGTCGTCGCATGGAGTTCCTGGGGAGGGGACCGCGTCCCCTACCCTAACCGCTTGCCAGCCAGGAAGGGGCAGATGCGGCATGCTGGAGAACGGACATGTCCAGCCCCTCTCCTCCTCCCCTCTCCTTTCCACTCTCCGTGATCCTCGACACCAACGTGGTCCTGGACGTGCTGGTGTTCGCGGACCCCATCACGCGGCCCCTGGAGCAGGCGCTGACGTCGGGCGAGCTCGTGGCCTGGGCCGACGCGGAGACGCTCCAGGAGCTGGAGTGGGTGCTCCCCATGCCCTCCTTCAAGCTGGCGGAGCCGGCACGACGCGAGGTCCTCGCTCGCTACCGGAGCCTCGTGCGGATGGCACCCCAGGAGTCCGCGGCTCCACTCCCCGAGCTGCCCCGGTGCCGGGACCGCGACGATCAGAAGTTCCTGCGCCTGGCAGCCAGGGCTGGAGCGGCGTGGCTCGTGAGCAAGGACAAGCGAGTCCTCTCCCTGGCTGATCGCCACGGCCTGCCGTTCAAGATCCTCAGCCCGAAGCAGGCCGCGCAGCGCTTGCGACCTGGGAGATGAGCAACCCGGAACCGACCTCCTGGGGCGTGTGCCTGGGGCCCCGGGTCGAGAGCTTCAAGGTGTCCTCCCGAGGGCTTGGTGCAGCCGCGGATCCACGGTATGCACGTGTGTGCGACCTAGGAGGAATGATTTGAGGCGGGCCGCATCCCAGACGCCGCTGCAGGTGCTCACGCTGGCGCTGCTGTTGTGCGCCCTGAGCGCCAGCGCGGCGGTCGAGGGGCCCGGCCGAGAGCAGTTCATCCGCACCGCGGCTGCCCGAGGCCTCATCCAGGTGGATGGCCAGCTGGACGAGGAGGACTGGGCATCGGCGCCCGTGTTCGACGCCTTCGTGCAGCGCTTCCCCACCGCCGGAGCGGTCCCCAGCGAGCGCACCGAGCTGCGCATCCTCTACGACTCGAACTACGTCTACTTCGGCATCGTCGCCCATGACTCGCAGCCGGCGCTCATCGACCGGCGCCTGGGCCGCCGCGACAGCGTGCTCACCACCGACCAGGTGCAGCTCATCATCGACCCGACGCACGACCACCGCACCGGCTACTACTTCTGGCTGAGCGCCGGTGGCATCCAGGGTGACGGGCTCTACCTGGACGACAACAGCTCCACGGCGGACTGGGACGGGGTGTGGGACGGCGCCGTCGGCAAGGTGGAGAACGGCTGGGTGGCCGAGTTCGCCATCCCGCTCATCGTGCTGCGCTTCCCGGACGCGCCGGTGCAGACGTGGGGCTTCTCCGTGCGGCGGAAGATCGCCCGGCTCAACGAGGAGCTCGAGTCCGTCAACAACCCGCGCACCAGCAACGCGACGATCTCGCGGCTGGGCCACCTCACGGGCATCGAGGTGGAGCCGCGCCAGGCCGTGGAGCTGGTGCCGTACATCGCCACGCGCGGCATCCTCCGTCCCCAGTTCTCGGATCCGGCCAGGCCCCGGCCCCGGCTGATGGAGCCCCTGCTGGATGTGGGGCTGGACCTGAAGGCGGCGCTCACCACCGACCTGGCGCTCAACGCCACCTTCAACCCGGACTTCGGACAGGTGGAGGCCGACCAGCTCATCCTCAACCTGTCCCGCTTCGAGGCCCTCTTCCCGGAGAAGCGGCCCTTCTTCACGCAGGGCCTGGAGCTCTTCAAGTCCGTGGGCAGCGAGCTGGGGACGGTGCCGCAGTCGCTCTTCTACTCGCGGCGCATCGGCCTGACGACGCCCATCCTCGCGGCGGCGAAGCTGACGGGCACGGCGGCCAAGGGCGTGAACGTGGGCGTGCTGGACGCGCTCGTCACCGGCCCGTGGCAGGAGCAGGACGAGGAGCAGCCGGACCGGCAGTGGCGCCTGTACCCCAGCCGGCCGCTGCACCTGGGGCCCAACAGCTCGCTGCCGGACAGCCCCCAGCCGCCCACCAACTTCCTGGCCGCGGTGGCGCGCGGCGCGGTGGGAGAGAACTCGCGCCTGGGCATCGGCATCGCCTCGGCCACGCCCCTGGTGAGCGGGTGCACGCCGGAGGAGGCGGCGCTGGACGATGATGACCAGCCCGCGGAGTGCCTGGCGCGCGGAGGGCTCGGCGCCGCGGCGGACTTCGACCTCAGCACCGCCAACAGCGAGTACCGGGTGCTGGGCCAGGTGGACGCCAGCCGCGTGGTGGGCGGGCCTCCCGAGCGCACGCTGGCGGACGGCACGGTGCTGCGCCGCTGGGCCACCGGCTACGGCGGCTACATCCGGGCGGGCAAGTACGGCGGCGAGGGCCTGCGCTGGAACGTGGGCTATGACTTCTCCACGCCCACGCTGGAGCTGAACGCCACCGGCTTCCAGCGCACGCAGAACGAGAGCGCGCCGCGAGCCACGCTGAAGTACGAGCGCCCCAACGGCCTGGGCCCGTTCAAGAGCTTCTCCGCCGGCATCACGAGCACCGCGAGCTGGACCTCGGACGGGCGAGGCGTCTTCCGCGGCATCCGCTGGGCCGGCAACGTGGGCGCGCTGCTGCCCAGCTTCGACTACATCCTCGCGGAGGCCGGAGGGGACCTGGGCGGCTACGACATCCGCGAATTGGACGGCACGGGCATCCCGCTCCAGCTCGATCGCACCCTCTACGTGCTCCTCTATACGGAGACCAACGGGAACCGCCCCGTCGTGCTCAGTGGCCTGGTGGCCGCGGACTTCCGCGACCGGGGCCCGGCCTCGAGCACGGCGATCTGGGCCGTCAACATGGCCCTCTCGCTGCGGCCGCACCCCTCGCTGGAGACGCGGCTGGAGGTGAGCAAGGACACCTCCCGCTACTCGCCGCGCTTCGTGGAGAACCTGGGCGACAACCGCTTCCTGCTGGGGAACCTGGACTCCCACTACCTCTCCGTCACCCTGCGGCAGCAGTGGGTGCTCCACCCCCGCCTCACCCTCCAGGTGTATGGCCAGCTCTTCACCGCGTACGGGGTGTACGGCCAGCTCTACGAGGGCGTCTCCGACGCGGCCCGAAGCCCCATCCGCTTCTCCGGGCTGACGCGCACCGAGGGAGTGGCGGAGAACTTCTACGAGACGGCGCTCAACCTCAACGTGGTGCTGCGCTGGGAGTACCGCCTGGGCTCCACCCTGTTCCTCGTCTACACGCGCTCGCAGCAGGGCCTGCCCACACCCGACGGAGAAGTCCCACCCGCCACGCTGATGCCCAGGAGCCTGCTCTCCGGCCCCGGCATCGACGCCGTGATGCTCAAGTGGAGCTACTACTGGTCAGCCTGATCAGCGCTACGGTAGATTGGGTGGGTCATGAGTTCAGAAGAAGCCCTGGCTGAGGGCAGCGAGCGGCTGCGGCGCTACCTCGAGGGCCAGCAGGTGCAGGCGAGCCTGATCAAGCCGGGGAGCGAGATGCCCACGGTCCCGCTCGCGGCCGCCGCGCTCGGCGTGGCACCCGCGCAGATCGTCAAGACGATCGCGCTCGAGGGGAAGAAGGATCCCTCCCGCGTGTGCGTGGCCATCGCGACGGGAGACATCCGGATCGCCATCACCAAGGTGGCCGCCGCGCTGCAGCTCACCCAGCTCAAGCTGGCCGCGCCGGAGACGGTGCTGAGGGTGATCGGCTACGCGGTGGGAGGGGTGCCGCCCGTGGGGCACGTCACCCGGGTGCCCATCGTCGTGGATCAGCGCGTGCTCCAGTACGACATCGTCTTCGGCGGCGGCGGGGACGAGCACCACATGCTGCGCATCACGCCCCAGGAGATTGTCCGGCTCACGGGGGCGGTGGTGGCGGACGTCGCCAACGACTCGGAGCCCCCGCCGCAGGCAGGTGCGCGTTGAGCGCGCAGGGCATCGGCCGCATCTCCCGCCCTCCGCACCCGGTCCTCTTCAAGCTCCTCTATGAGCCGAGCTTCGCGGACGATCGGCAGCTCGTGCTGCCGCACCTGCTGCGCATCGACGCGGCGCACCTGGTGATGCTGGCCCGGCAGCGCATCCTCCCCACCGAGACGGCCGCGCGGCTGCTCGCCGTCAACGCCTCGCTGCGCACCCGGGTGGAGGCGGGCGAGGCCGTGTTCGAGCCGCCCCCGACGCACCGGGGCCTCTATCTGATGTACGAGCAGGAGTACATCCACCAGCTCGGCGGAGAGGTGGGCGGGGCCGCGCACGTGGCCCGCAGCCGCAACGACATCAACGCCACCGTCACGAGGATGCGCCTGCGCCGCGAGCTGCTGGAGCTGCTCGGGGACTGCGAGGCGCTGGCGGCGAGGCTGCGGACCGTGGCGCGGGAGCACACGCGCACGCTGATGAGCGCCTTCACCCACCTGCAGCCCGCGCAGCCCGGCACGCTCGGCCACTACCTGACGGCCGTGCTGTCGGAGCTCACGCGTGGCATGCAGTGGCTCGCCGGCAGCTACGCCACGGTGAACCGCTGCCCCATGGGAGCGGCGGCGGGCGGAGGCACGTCGTTCCCCATCGATCCCGGCGGGGTGGCGCGCCTGCTGGGCTTCTCCGAGCCCATCGCCAACTCCATCGACGCGGTGGCCTCGCGGGACTACGTCATCCAGGTGCTGAGCGCGCTGGCCATGCTGGGCAGCACGCTGACGCGCCTGGCCACGGATCTCCAGTCCTGGGCCAGCAACGCCTTCGGCTTCCTGGACTGGCCCGACGAGCTGGTGAGCACCAGCTCCATCATGCCGCAGAAGCGCAACGCCTTCGTCCTGGAGAACATCCGGGGCCAGGCGGTGTACCCGGCGGGCGCGCTGGTGAACGCCCTGATGGGGATGAAGAACACCGCCTATGCCAACAGCGTCGAGGTGAGCGGCGAGGCGGCCGCCCACGTCTGGCCCGCGGCCAAGGCCCTGCGCAAGGCGCTGCGCCTGATGGAGCTGCTGCTCCAGCACGTGGAGGCCCGGCCCGAGGGCATGCGCGACTTCCTCGTGGACGCCGACACGACGATGACGGCGGTGGCGGACCACCTGGTCTCCCGCCACGGCCTGGCCTTCCGGACGGCCCATGACGTGGTGGGGCGCTATGTCGCCCAGAGGCCGGCGGGGACGCCGCACTCCCCCGCCGAGCTGAAGGCGCGCCTGGAAGAGCTGCTGGCCCAGGCCACCTCCCGGCCAGTCCCGCTGGACGAGGCCGAGCTCGCCCAGTCCCTGGACCCGGAGGCCTGCATGCGCGCCGCGGCCTACGGCGGTGGCCCCGCTCCCGAGGCCGTCCTGGCGCAGCTCGAGACGCTCTCCACCCAGAGCGTGGCGGGCCAGCTCCAGGCCTGGCGCCAGGAGCTCGACGGCGCCGAGACGCTCCTCCTCCAACAGACGCGCGCGCTCATCCCGGAGCCTCAGGCTCCATCGGGCCGCTGAACTCCCCTGCCATGCTCAAGGTCTCCAACGTCCTGGAACTGATGAAGAACACCCCGCTGGTCGCGCTGCGCGGCCGCGCGGTCTCCAAGCCCCGGGCCAGGCTCTGGGCCAAGCTGGAGATGGCGATGCCGGGGCAGATGAAGGACCGCGTCGCGTTCAAGATGGTGACGGACGCCGAGGCCAGCGGCGTGCTGCGCCCCGGGGGCGTCATCGTGGAGAGCTCCTCGGGCACCATGGCCGAGGGGCTCGCGCGCGTCGGGTGCATCAAGGGCTACCGCGTCATCATCGTCACGGATCCGCGCATCGACGTGAGCACGGCGGCCAAGCTCCGAGCGCTGGGCGCGGAGATCCTGGTGGTGGAGAAGTACCACCCGACAGGCGGCTGGCAGCAGTCCCGCCTGGAGCGGCTGCGAGAGGTGCTGCGCAACACGCCCGGCGCCTACTGGCCCCGCCAGTACGAGAGCCCCAGCAACCCGGGCGCCTACGTCGATCAGATGGCCGGAGAGCTGATCGAGGCGCTGGGAGGCGAGAACATCGCCGCGCTGGTGGCCTCGGTGGGCAGCGGCGGCTCGCTGTGCGGCACCAGCACCGGGCTCAAGAAGCGCTTCCCGCACATCCGCTCCATCGCCGTGGACGCGGTGGGCTCGGTGCAGTTCAACCAGCCCAACAGCAACCGGCTGCAGAGCGGCCACGGCAACAGCATCATCGCCAGCAACATCGACTACCGCATCATCGACGAGGCGCACTGGCTCTCGGACGGAGAGGTCTTCAACGGCTGTCGGGAGCTGGCCCGGCGCGAGGGCATCTTCGCGGGCGGCTCCTCGGGCGCCGTCTACGTCGTGGCCTCGTGGGTGGCCGAGCAGTTCGGGCCGGACAAGCACGTGGTGTGCCTGCTGCCGGACCGGGGCGACCGCTACGGAGAGACGATCTACTCGGACGAGTACATGGAGAAGCACCACCTGATGGGCCAGGAGGCGGCGGCCGGGCCCCAGCGCATCCGCTACGGGGTGGACGTCGCCGAGCGCTGGAGCTACGCGCCGCTGCCCCACGACGGCTCCGTGCCCTATCACTCCCCCGACGTGTCCCTCAGCTCGGACATCACCCGGGAGCTCGGTCTGTGATGAGCGCCCGGCACTTCGTCTTCGTCGAGAGCAACACCACCGGCACCGGCCGGCTCGCCGTGGAGCGCCTGCTGGAGCAGCAGCAGCGCGTCACCTTCGTCACCCGGCAGCCCGGCAAGTACCCGTTCCTGGCCCGGCAGGCGGCCTCCCCCACCCTGCGTGTCGTGGAGGTGGAGACCAACGAGGCGGAGGCCGTCACGGCCAGCCTCACCGAGCTCCACGCCCGCGAGCCCATCGACGCGCTGCTGACGTTCTCCACCTTCTATGTGCCCCTGGTGGCGACGCTGGCGGCCCGGCTGGGCCTGCGCTACCTCAACCCGCGCACGGCGCTCATCTGCCACGAGAAGTACGAGGCGCGGAAGGTGCTGCGCGAGAAGGGGCTGCCGACGCCGGAGTTCTGGCTGCTCACCTCCGAGGAGGAGGCGCTCGAGGTGCGCGAGCGCGTCACCTACCCCTGCGTCATCAAGCCTCCCGCGGAGAGCGGCAGCACGGGCGTCCGGCAGGTGAAGGACCGGGCCGAGTTCCTCGAGCACTACCGCGCGCTGTCCTCCCGGAAGGTGAACGAGCGCGGGCAGCCCCTGCCCGGCCACGTCCTGGTGGAGAGCCTGCTCAAGGGCCCCGAGTTCAGCGTCGAGACGGTCACCCTGGCCCCGGGCGACACGCGCATCATCGGCGTCACGCGGAAGTACCTCTCGCCGCCGCCGCACTTCGTGGAGATGGGGCATGACTTCCCCGCGGGGATGCCCGCGGCGGACCGGCAGGCGCTCGAGAAGGCCGCGCTGGCGGCGCTGGAGGCCGTGGGCTTCGATCTGGGCCCGGCGCATACGGAGATCCGCCTGTGCCCGCAGGGCCCGGTGGTCATCGAGATCAACCCGCGGCTGGCCGGAGGAATGATCCCCGAGCTGGTGCGGCTGGCCACCGGAGTCGACCTCCTGGAGGTGCTGCTGGACCAGCTGCTCGGCAAGCCCGTGGATCCGAGCCCCCGGTCCCTGGGCACGGCCTCCATCCGCTTCCTCACGTCCAACCGGCGGGGCCGGCTCACCGCGGTCCACGGCGTGGAGGAGGCTCGCAAGCTGGAGACCGTGCGCGAGCTCAGCGTGGACAAGGGGCCGGGAACGCTCGTCCGTCCGCCCGAGAGCGCCACCGACCGGCTGGGCTACATCATCGCGAGCGGCATGGAGCGGCCGCGCGTGCAGAGTGAGGTCGATCAGGCCCTCTCGCTCGTGAAGCTCGACGTGGACACCTCGGGCGCGGCAACCTGAGCCCCATGGCCCCTCGCTGGCTCGCGCCCCTGGGAGCCCTGGCGCTCACCGCCGGGGTGATCCTCTTCGCCCACTCCTCCACGGTGCCTCCGCGGGCGCGTCCGGCCTCGGCTCCGGCCGGGGAGTTCTCCGCCCACCGGGCCCGCCAGCACCTCGAGCGGATCGCCGCCAGGCCTCACCCGCCAGGCACCGAGGCCCACCGAGAGGTCCGCGAGTACCTGCTCCAGAGCCTCCGGGAGCTCGGCGTGACGCCGGAGGTCCAGACCGTCCCGGAGCTCTACCCGGACGACGGCCGGTCCATCCCCATGGCCACCGTCCACAACGTCGTCGCCCGGCTGGAGGGAGCCGATCCCCGACAGGCGATCGCCGTCGTCGCTCACTATGACTCGGTGCCTGGCTCGCACGGGGCCAGCGACGACGGGGCCTCGGTCGCCGCCATGCTGGAGACGCTGCGCGCCCTGAAGACGGGGCCCCGGCCCCGCAACGACGTCCTCTTCGTCTTCACCGATGCCGAGGAGCTCGGGCTGGTGGGGGCTCGCGCCTTCGCCCTGAAGCACCCGCTGGCGAAGAAGGTCTCCATCGTCCTGAACTTCGAGGCGCGCGGGGCCAGCGGGCCCTCGCTGATGTTCCAGACCAGCACGGGCAACCGCTGGCTCATCTCCCAGGTGGCGAGCGCGGGGGTCCAGTCCCTGGCGAGCTCCCTCTTCTACGAGATCTACCGGAACCTCCCCAACGACACGGACCTGACCATCTTCCTCGAGGAGGGAAAGGCCGGGCTCAACTTCGGGTGGATCGACAGCTACATGCGGTACCACACCCGCTCGGACGATCTCGCGAACCTCGACCTGGACAGCCTGCAGCACCAGGGCGAGTCCATGCTGGCGCTCACGCGTCACCTGAGCCGCGTCGAGCTCGAGCCTCGCGGCCCCGAGGACGCCATCTACTTCAACCTCGGCTCCAGCCTGGTCCGCTACCCGGCCTCGTGGGCGGTGCCGCTCGCGCTCCTGGCGCTGGTGGCCCTGGTGCTCACCCTGCTCTCCGCCTCGAGGCGAGGACACCTGCGCTGGGGCCGGGTCGCCCTGGGGTTCGTCGCGCTCCTGGCGGTGACGGTGGGCGCGGCGGTCAGCGCTCACCTGGCCTGGCTGGCCGTGAGCACCGTCGATGACGGGCTGAAGCTGCTGCCGCAGCGGCACGCCTACCAGAGCGATCTCTTCATCGCGGGCATCCTCGCGCTGACGGTCGCCGGGGTGGCGGGGATCCAGGGCGCGTTCCTCCGCAAGCTCCGCCGAGGCGAGCTGATCGCCGGAGCGCTGTGCGGCTGGCTGGTGCTGAGCCTGGCCTCCTCGCTGCTCCTGAGCGGCGTGAGCTACCTGCTCACCTGGCCGCTCCTCTTCGCCACGCTGGGGCTGTGGCTCCTCTGCCGCTCGCCGGAGCAGACCCCCTCTCCCGGAGCAACCCTGGCGATCGCGGCGACCACCGTGCCCGCCCTGCTGCTGTGGGTCCCCCTGGTGCCCAGCCTCTACGAGGCGCTGACCCTCTCCCAGGCGAGCATGGTGACAGCGCTCGTCGCGCTCTGGCTGGGCCTGCTCCTGCCGCAGCTCCTCCCGGTCCCGCTCCGCATCGTCCGAGCCGCCGCGCTGCCCGCGCTCGTCCTGGGGCTCGTCCTGCTCACGGTGGGCGTCTGGCGCGAGCGCTTCGACGTGGCTCATCCGCGCCCCAGCAGCCTTGCGTACACGGTGGACGCGACCCGGGCGGAGGCGTTCTGGGCGTCCAGCGACATCGAGCTGACGCCCTGGACTTCACAGTTCCTCGGAAACGCGCCCGAGCAGCGGAAGCTGGATGCGTACTTCCCCACCTTCTGGCGCGCCGTCCACACCGCGCCCGCGCCCATGACGCAGCTTCCGGCGCCCGAGGTGCGGGTGCGCGGCGATGCCACGGCGGAGGGCACTCGCGTCCTCAGCCTCAACGTCGCCTCGCGGAGGCCCGCCTCCATGATCCAGATCCTGCTGCCGCCCGCGCTCCCGCTCCAGGGGATGACCGTGGCGGGCAACACGCTGGACGCGAAGCTGCTGCAGCGGCTGAAGGAAAACCCGAAGGGCGGCACCATCGAGTACTGGGGCGCGGACGCGCAGGGAGTCGATCTCGAGCTGAGACTGCCCGCCGGGACCGCGGTGAAGCTGCGCGTCTCCGATACCCGCTTCGGCCTCGACGAGGCCCCTGGCGCGCCGAGCCAGAGCCGCCCGGCGGACCTGATGCCCGCTCCCTTCGGCTTCGCCCTGACGGATCAGGTGACGGTGAGCGCCACCACCGAGCTGTGAGCGTGGCCACTTCCCAGCTCGGGCGGTCCATGCACTCGGGAGCGGAGGTCGGCGGAGGGTGGGAGGAGACCCATCCTCGGGCACAGGGCACCCCTATGAATCATGGCTCGAATTGATATCCTGCCGGAAGGACGTCGGCTGTCGGCAGTGCCCGGGGAGGAAAGGTCGTTGGAAATCCTGATCGACCCGCCAGGCCGACGCAGCCAGTCCAAGGAGGCGCTCGTGACGCCGGTGGTCCGGACGCTCCAGGAGGCGCTTCGCCTCGAGCCCGGGCAGGGAGAAGCCATCGGACACCACGGCGAGCTGCTCCAGGGCGTGTTCAGGGACGAGTCGGGTCGCCTGCACCGCGGGCTGCTCTCCCTGGCCTGCCCGAGCCTGCACTCGGAGGCAATCTTCCACCCCACCCGCGAGGGGCCGCTGGTGGTCGAGCCTGCGTGGAAGAGCAAGGCCCTCAGGGCCGCGGAGCTGACGCTGGCCTGGGGGGGCGCGACGCCGCGGGGCGGCCGGCTGGAGGTGCGCAGCAACATCCCCGTGGGCTGGGGGCTCGGCTCCTCCACGAGCGATGTGGTGGCCACCATCCGGGCGGTGATCACCACGCTCAAGCGCCCCGAGGATCCGGCCCTCGTCGCTCGGCTCGCGGTGGAAGCCGAGACGGCCTCGGACTCCACCATCTTTGGAGACAGCGCCCTGCTGTTCGCCCAGCGCGAGGGCGTGGTGCTCCAGCGCTTCGAGGGAGAGGTGCCCGAGTTCGAGGTGGTGGGCTTCAACGTCGAGCCCGACGGCCAGGGCGTGGACACCCTGGCCCACGAGCCCGCCCGCTACGACGAGGCGGAGATCGAGGAGTTCGGCCGGCTGCGAGCACAGCTCGAGCAGGCCCTGCGCGAGGGCAACCGCCAGCTGCTGGCGCGGATCGCGACCACCAGCGCCCGCATCAGCCAGCGGCACCTGCCCAAGCCGCACTTCGACAGGCTCCTGGCCATCATGGAAGCCGTTGACGCCCTGGGCATCCAGGTGGCGCACAGCGGCACGGTCGTCGGCTTCCTCTTCGATCCCACCCGCGCGGACCGGCAGGCTCGCATCGAGGAGTGCCAGGCGCGTATCGAGGAGCTGGGCTTCTGCAAGACGTGGTGCTTCTCCAGCAGGCGGCGCGGGACCTTCAGCTGATCCCGCGCGCCCTCTGGCACCGGCAGGCCCTCAGTGGACTGGAGCCTCCTGGCCGCCGCTCTCGAGCGGGCGGCGCTCGGCGGTGGGCGAGGGCCCGAACGAAGGCAGCTGGCGCCCCAGGCTGCCGGTGATGAGGCGCACCTCGCGGCGCCGGGTGAGGAAGTAGTACGTCCACTCGAGCATCACCGACACGCGGTTGCGGAAGCCGATGAGGAAGAAGACGTGGATGCCCGCCCACCCGAGGTAGGCCAGCCACCCTTTCAGCTTGAGCCTCTGGTGGAAGGTGACGCCCACGGCCGCGCCGCGCCCGATGACGGCGAAGGAGCCGCGATCCCGGTAGCGGAAGGGCAGCAGCGACTCTGCCTTCAACCTGCGGCGGATGTTGCGCGCCACGTGCTCGCCCATCTGCATGGCCGCCGGAGCCACTCCGGGCACCGGGCGTCCTTCCTGCTGGAGCGAGGCCACGTCGCCGATGACGAAGATGTCCTCGTGGCCCGGGACCGTCAGCGTCGGCGACACCTTCACCCTGCCCGCCCGGTCGAGCGGGACACCCAGGGAGCGCATGAGCGGCGAGGCCGCCACTCCCGCGCCCCAGAGCACGGTGCGCGCCTGGATGCGCTTGTCGCCAACCTGCACGCCCGTGGCATCCACGCCCGTCACCATGGCGCCCGTCCACACCTCCACGCCGCGCTCCTGGAGATCGCGCCGGGCCCGCTCGGAGAGTGACTCCGGGTAGGCGGTGAGCACGCGCGGCAGCCCCTCGAGGAGCAGGATGCGGGCGCGGGTGGGATCGATGCGGCGGAACTCCTTGCGCAGCGTGATGTGGGTCAGGTCCCCCAGCGCTCCGGCCAGCTCCACGCCGGTGGCGCCGCCGCCGATGATGACGAAGGTGAGCCACTCCTGCTGGCGCACCGGGTCCGACTCGCGCTCGGCGGCCTCGAAGGCCAGCAGCACGCGGCGGCGGATCTCCAGGGCGTCGTCGATCGTCTTCAGGCCGGGGGCGTGGGCCTCCCACTCCGGGTGCCCGAAGTAGGAGTGCGTGGCCCCGGTAGCGAGCACCAGCACGTCATACGGCAGCTCGCCCGCGTCGCAGACGACCACCTTGCGCGCGGTGTCGATGGAGCGCGCCTCCGCGAGGAGCACGCTGGTGTTGGGGCTGCGCAACACCCTGCGGATGGGAGCGGTGATGTCTCCGGGGCTCAGCACGGAGGTGGCCACCTGGTAGAGCAGGGGTTGGAAGAGGTGGTGGTTGTAGCGGTCCACCACCGTCACCTGGACGGGGGCACGCTTCAGGGCGCGCGCCGCCTGCAGCCCACCGAAGCCCGCCCCCACGATCACCACGCGCGGTCCCTGCTGAGTCACACGTTTCATGCGCGAAAGGTGAGGCCTTCGTCTCGGCACGAACAGTATGGGAGTGTCCCCGGGAGAACCTGTCTCCCGAGGGCCCGCCTGCATGCCCGGCCCTCGGCCTGCTCGAAGAGCCCGACCTGGAACGGGTGACAGCCGCCGCGCGGAGCTAGCGCCTGCGGCCGGTAGGAGTCGCCGTGGCGGCAGTCGTGCTCTCCACGAAGAGCAGTCGTGGAGGAACGCTCCCAGGGGAGTGTCACGAGACACGCCGCGCAGGTCGAGCGCGAAGAGGGGCAGCCCCACCGAAGCGAGCGCCGCGTCGAGCGTCCCCTGTCTCGCCGGCGGCACGGTGTGGACGATCAGCCCCTGGGACTGCTGCCCGGGCTGGGGGCTGTGCATGGCCTGGAAGGAGCCCTGGTTGAAGGCAAAGCCGAAGACGTAGAGCGAGTCCCCGAGCTCCGCGCGCAGCCGCCGGCCCAGCGGCGTGTTCGGCAGCGCGTTGGCCAGGCTCACGTGGGCATTGTGTCCCCACAGCACCATCTTCGCGCTGGGCCCCTCCTGCTCCAGCAGCCATTGCGCGTTCTCCGCCATGATGCGCTCGCGGCCGAGGAACCTCTCCCGGCGGGGCCCGCTGGCCATCTGCATGAGGTGCCCCAGCAGGAAGGCATGACGGAACCCTGCGCGAGCAGCTTCCGCCCCTCCATGTCCAGGTTGTCGGCGTGATGGTCATGGCTCAGGAGGATGGCGTCGAGCGCGCCGAGCTCGCCACTCCCGACCGGGGACTGGTACGCCTTCTCCGACGCGAACCAGGCGCGCGGCGTGTACCAGGGGCCGAAGTCATACGTCGTCCCGGCCGGATCGAACGCCGGATCCGTGAGCAGGCGTGTCCCGGCGATCTCGAGGAGAAGCGTAGCGGTGCCCAGGTAGGTGACCTTCATCCATCCATCCCGATGGGGTGTCGAGCCTCAGCGGGGGATGTTATGCCCGTCCTGGGGCGATGGCTCGACTTCGTCGGCGGGTCGAGGTGGCAGCCCCGCCGTCGGCCGCATCCGGACCCAACTGGTATGACAAGTAGACCAGTTCGGTTCTGCCGCGCCCCTCGGAGCGACCGGCCTGCCTCTGCGTCACCCTGCGTCTGCGATGCCCGGCGCTGTACACCGCGCGCCATGAGCGCCATCGCCTTCGAGGCCTCCGTTCCTCGGTTGCGATGCTTCATCGCCGTGGTGGGCGCCGGCTCGGGATGTCGGCGGCGAGCGTGTCGAAGGCGCTCACCCGGCTCGAGGAGGGCGCCGGCGTGCGGCTCCTCCACCGGTCGACCCACGCGCGCGCTCTCACCGAGGCCGGAGAGGCCCTGATCGTCTCGAAACGGACGCGTCCACGACGATGACGCGTCAAACGGGGCACTGACACGTCATCGGAGGCGCTGACACGCCGGTGGGCGGGTGAAGTCTGCTTCGTGGCAGGGGTGGAGGAGCGCGGCTCCCTCTACTGACGGTGGTGGCACCTGCCCTGCATTGCGGACGGGCGGGAGCCCTGGCCGAGCCAGGGAGACCTCTGACCCACACCGTGCCCCTGAGCGGGTACGACTTCCATGCAAAGGACCACCATGTCTGCGCCCCTCAACCTCTGTCAGAAGACCTTTCTCCTCACCTACGAGTCCAACAACCTGCGTGCCACGCAGGGCGACGAGGCCACGCTGGCCCGTACCCTGAACAGCTACCTCACGGACTTTCTGGGCTCGCCGAAGATCCAGGCCGCCATGGAGGGCAAGTGGTCGCTCGCCTGGGGCCCGGCGGTCTTCGAGCATCAACCCGGCGCCCAGAGCTACGCGGACAACGTCATGTACGTCGCGGCGAGCCCCGACAAGTCCGTCTACGTCGTCGCCATCGCGGGGACCAACATGTCCTCGGACTATGACAAGACAGAGGACCTCAGCGTCAACACCACGAAGCTCTGGATCGACGCGTTCCCGTCGCTGAAGCCCTACGGTGTGCCCTCGGGCATCAACCCCTGGCCCGCCATCTCGACGGGGACGGCGCTGGGCGTCAACGCCCTGCTGGGAATGAAGGACCCGACGACGCAGAAGAGCCTGCTGGATTTTCTGCGCTCGCTGAGCGGGACGAGCCAGAAGACGCTCATCTTCGGCGGCCACAGCCTGGGTGGCGCGCTGGCGCCGACGCTCGCCCTGGCCCTGTTCAATCCGTCGGGCGGGCCGCTCAGCAAGGGCAGCTGGGGTAACGTCTACGTGCTCCCGGTGGCCGGCCCCACTCCTGGCAACGCGGGCTTCGCCCAGTTCTTCCAGAGCGTGTTTCCGCCGGTCAGCATGAACCTGAGCGAGACCTACTATGCCTGGAACCAGAACATCTGGAACAGCATCGACGCCGTTCCGCATGCCTGGGTCGTCGAGATGCTCAAGGAGATCCCCACCCTCTATCCGGCGATCTGGGACGGTGGCCAGGTCCCCCAGCAGCTCACGAATCAGGTGGACGGAGCCGTCCTGCTCTCGGTGACCGGCGGCGCCCTGCCCGGTGCCTACACGCAGCTCCCCAACATCGAGGTGCCGTGCTTCTTCAATCCCTTCATCCCGGTTCATGACTACGACTCCTTCATGACCCAGGTCGGGTTCCAGCACGTGATTGCCTACGAGCTCTTCTTCGGCATCTACACGCTGGTCTCCGAGAGCACGCGCTCCGCATTCCACAAGACGTTCGAGCGGCAGCTGCTCCCCTTCCAGAAGGTGACGGCCAGGCCCGCGAGCCTCGCCGCGGCCGCGGGCTGACGCGCTGCCCCTCGGCGCCGGGACGAGGGGAAGTGGAGTTGCTCCGATCGCGTGGAGGGTGGCTAGGGGGTCCCGCCCCGCTCAGTGTCCCGGCTCAGGCGGGCCCCCGACAGCGAGCTCAGAACTTCCTCGAGCGCCTCCTCGGGCCCGTAGGGGACTCCCAGCGCGGCGAGCCCCGCCCGCAGATCCGCCTCCACGTCAGCCGCCGACGGATAGCGCTCTTCCGGGTGGCGCTGGATCAACTTGCGGATGATGGAGCGCAGCGGCTGCGGTAGCGGCTCGGTGAGCTCGTCCACTTCTTCCCGGGTGAACGTGGCAGCCCTCAAGATGCAGTCGTCCGCATGAGCCGGCAGGTCTGCCTCCATGGCCGTGATCGCTGCATCCAGGACCCGCACCTTGACCTTCTTCGTCAGGGCCTCCTCCAGGTCGCTGGGCCGCATGTCGACCATGCTGTAGAGGTGGCGCCACGTGGCCAGCTCCAGCAACACCAGCCCCAGCGAGAACAGATCCGAGCGCGGATCCGTCTCCCCGCAAAGCAACGCCTCCGGGGAGCAATAGAAGACATCCCCCTGAGGACGCGGCAACGTCGATGCCACTCGGCCCGGGAGCAAGGAGCGCGCGCGGGCGAAGTCCGTCAGCATCACCCCACCCTCGGGCTCCAGGAAGATGCGGGCGGGGTTCAAGTCCCGATGAACGATGCCCAGCGGAGCGCCGTCCTCGCCCTTGCACGTGTGCGCGTAGTGCAGGGCGCTGGCAACCTCGGCCCCCACGTAGAGGCAGAACGCCGGGGAGAGGAGCTTCTCTCGCATCAGTGAGTAGGTGAGCAGGGAGTTGATCGAAGTGCCCTCGACCCGGTCCGACACGATGTAGAGAGCGCCTTGGACTTCATAGGGCCCGAGCGTGCGGGCGATCCCCGGGTGTCGCAGATAGGTGGCGAGGTGCGCCTCTTCCCGGAGGCGGGCGCGCATCCTCTCCAGCATTTCGGGATCGCCCGGCGACGCAGGCGGCAAGCTGCGGACGATGACCTCCCGCAGGCGCTTCTTCTCGGTGCGCTCCCAGGCTGGGACGATCCTCTCCCCCAGCCTCGACTGCGACAGCTCTTCGAGCAACGGACGCGACAGATCCACCTCATACGAGAGATCGCCGTGAGAGAAGAGAATCACCCCCGGGACGCTCCAGGGTGGGCGAGGAGTAGCCATGCGGGATCGGCTCCTGGCGGCGCAAGAGAGGGCGCCGCAGCGGAGCGAAACACTACCCAGGATGTACCATGGGAGGGAACGACGCTGGAGGTTGGGAGCGGCGCGGTCCCTGACTACAGCGTCAGTGAAACGCCTGCCCCGCTCATCTCCATTGCTTGACGGCCTGGGTCTCGGACACCTTGGTCCCTACAGGGGCGCCCGGCTTGGAGCCCTCGAGCTTTTCCGAGCCCAGCTCGCGTACATCCGTCAGCTCGAGGCAGATCGGCACGGTTCGCCCGCCTGGGAGGTGGGCGCGGACATAGCGCCCGTAGATGCGATCGCCCGTCGTCCACAGGTGCCCATCTACCCGCATCCCGGCAGGCGCCTTGTAGTGTGGCCGTATCAACGCCCCCGTGACCGGCCCATCCTTCCAAACGGCCAAGGGTTGCTCGTCCGCCTCTTCCAGGCTCCCCTTGGTCACATCCAGCAAGATGCCAGGCCCGGAGGTGTCGTAGCCCATATGCCACCCGAGTTCCTTCCACATCGCCTCAACGGCTTCCTTGGGGCACGGCTCGGGATCCGGGCGCTTCTGCACGCCAGTGCAGCCCGCTTCAAGCCATGCAACGGAGGCCACCAGGAGCATGCACTGCTCCACCTTCGAGGGCACGCGCCGCCCGCTGGCCCTCTGGACCTGCTGCGGGTTGGGGACGCCGTTGGTGAGAGTCGGGGAGTTGTCGGGCAGCTTCACGGACGGGCTGACCTCCTTCTGGGTAGGGAGAGCCGAGGCTAACCGAGCGGGGCGGCTTGTCGGCTTTTCGGTCAGAGGGCTCGAGGCAGGGGGCTGATCCGCTGGTGCGCTCCTGGTCACCGGAGGTGACTCGGGTTGCGGTGGCCTGTGCAGCAGGAAGACGGCCACGACCGCCGCGAAGACAGAGAGCGCCAGCAGCCCGACGAACACCGGGCGCAGCCACGGACGGCGCCGGCGGCGCTGCGCGGCAGAGGGTACGGGCGCTGCATCCGCTGACGCTGGCGCCAACACCGGCTCTCCTTCGACGGGTTCTCGCCGTAACGGCAAGGGTGCCGGGTGAATGGGGCGCTCGCGCCAGTCCTCCCCCTCGAAGCGCGCCAGGTCCGCCAGCGGGCGCCGCGCATCCTTCGCCGTCGCGGGGCGCACTTCCAGGTCGCGACTGATCAGCCTCATCGCGTAGGCGCTCAACTCCATCGGAACGCGCCCCTGGGTTGCGCGATGCGGGGTGGGAGGAGTTATCACCATGCTGTTGAGCACGGGCCGCCCCTCGCTGCTTTCCGGTGTGGGGTCCGCCAGCACGTCGTAGAGGTTGGCTCCGAGCGCGAAAATATCGTCTGTCGCCTTGAACGTGTAACGAGCCCCGGGCTTGAGGCGGTTTTCCTCCCAGAAGCTTTGAGCCTCGGGGCTGCGGTTGCGCGGCGTTCCAGGCGGCAGCGGCCCGTCCGTCAATTCCTCGGCGGTCGCGTAGTCCGCCGCGCCAAAGTCGATGAGCACCGGCTCGCCGTCCTTGGTGACCATGATGTTTCTCAGGCTCAAGTCCCGATGGAGCACGCCTCGCGCGTGCATGTGCTCCAGGGCGTCAAACAGCTTGAGGAACAGGACGACGACTTCATGCGGCGTCGGGTGGGTCCGCTCCACCCAGCGGGCGAGCGTGTAGCCGTCCACGAACTCCAGAACGATGTAGTGGAAGCCTGAGAGCGCACCCGGCCACCGGCCCTGCCCCAGCATCCGGATGATGTGACCGTGGTTGAGTTGCTGGAGACAAGCCGCCTCGCGCCGCGCGCGTGCGTCCGTCTGCTTCGGATCCGGGCTTCGCTCCGTCTGACAGGCCAGCTTGAGCGCGAAGCGCTGGCCGTCCTTCTCCACCTCGTAGACGACGGCATACCCGCCCCTGCCGACACGTCGAACAATGCGCCAGTCGCTCACCATCTGACCGGGCTTGAGGTCCAAGGGATCAAAATCCGAGAACATGCCGCGCACCTCTCGCCAGTAGCTACAGCTTCACCTTGGGAGCGGACAGACAGCGGCTCCCGTCACCGTTGCACACCCGCACCGCATGCCGTGCCTGCAGCCATGCTTCCTTCTCTCGCGCGGGCATCTCCACTTCCACGGCCACGCTCACGACCCCCCCCGGGGGGATGGTTGCTTGCCCTGAGAGCACCGCGCGAGCGCGGCGCGGTTCCCCTCCTGCGGGAGTCACCTCTGCCCACGCGGGCGCCCACGGCGCCCCTCCGGTGTTACTCACTTCGAGGACCACCACGCTCCATGTGGGCCCTCCGAGGCCCCAGCACCGAGTGGGGCGAAGCTCACCCTCGTGTGCCCCAACGCGCGCTCGATCAAAGTACGCTCCGCTCACGCCCTGCTGATCCACGAAGCCCGAGAGCGCCACGGCCGCCGGGCTCGAGGCTGGGGGCCGTGCCTTCAGCGTCTCCAGTTCCCTGGCTTGTGCCTCGCACCGCTCGCGCGTGGCGGACAGCTCCATGCGGCACGCCTCCACGGACTGCCGCGGGCGGCTGACGTTCACCACCACATCCGCCGCACCCGGCTGCCCTGTGAGCAGGAACACGACGCTCAAGGGGAACCCCTCGCGGTAGGTGACTCGCAGCGCGAGCCGTTCACCGGGCGCCAGCGCCGCCGTGGGCGAGAGCGTGACGGTGGTGTCCCCCACGTCCAGCACCGCGAACCGGGCGCGGCCCTCGACTTCGACGGACTCCCGCACCAGCGGCGCGTCCAGCAGGAGCACCGTGACGGTGCCAGGCGCCACGGAAACCAACGGCGACTCGCCGGCCTGCCCCGAGAGCACGATGGAACGAGGAGCCGCGGCCTGTGCCGGAGCGGCGAGGCCCACCAGCAGAGCGGCGAGCGCCAAGGGCGAGGCAATGGGTCGGAACAAGGCGGAGGAACCTCTCAGGTAGGTTCCCAGAGTAACAGACGCGGCAGGGAGCCCGCGTCGAAGTCAGGTGCGAATGTGCACTTCAGCGGGCCAGGAGTCGGCGCGCGCAGGAGGCGGCACCCGCCGTGCCATGCGGCGCGCCAGACCTTTTCTCCAGGCACCAGGGGCACCAGTCCTGACGCAGGGAGCACAAAAAAAGAGGCCCCGCGTCCTCATCAGGAACGCGGGGCCTCGCCTCATGAGCCCGGGATTACAACGACCGGACCGTTACCGGCGGCTACGGCAGCTCATTGACCGGGGGCAGCTCGCCCGTGAGCGCGAGGACCAGCTGGTTCACCTGCTCCAGGGGAATGCCCTTGAAGTCCAGCACCGCCTTGCCCTTCTGGTTGCGCACCGTCACCTTCACCAGCGCGCCCTTGCCCTTGGGGAAGCGCAGCGCCACCGCCTCGGTGTACTGCTCGGCCAGCAGCAGCGCCTCCGGCGGCAGGGGCCTGGTGGAGGCCGGCTTGCGCTTGTGCTGCAACGCCCGGCGCATCTGCGCCACGCTGCAGGCCCCGAACGTCTGCACCGTCACCAGCCCCTTCTCATCCGGCACCTCGATGGGGGTGGGGCCCGGGTCCTCCGGGTTCACCTCCAGGTCCGCGGCCTCCTTGTAGCTGAGCAGCAGGTAGAGGCAGGTGACGCCGAAGCGGCGGGCCACCGGCTCGCTGAAGGCGTTGGCCACCGCCCCGTACAGCGTCAGCGCCGTCTGGGACAGGTCCGCCAGGTGCTTGCTGAAGTAGTCGCGGGCGTCCTTGAAGCCGGCCTTCTCCGCCAGGCGCTTGTCGACGATGTAGTTGTAGATTGTCCCCATGCGGTGGTGGTTGCTGCTCTCCTGAGCCATCAGCTGGAGCAGCTCGGCGCGCAGCTGCTCCAGCGTGGTGCCCTCCGGGATGACGGGGCTGACGGAGGCGCCCGTCGGCGTGGCGTGGGTGTCATTCTTGAACTTGAACAGATTGAACATGAGAGCTTCTCCCCCTGGGAACGCACCATGCGTCCCGGCCGCTTGACGTTGCGGTTGAGCAGCCCAAGAGCACGTGGCGCGCCAACCTCTGCGTTGGTGCGAAAACAGGCACTTGCGAGAACAGGCCTCCGGTGAGCGGACGCGGACGCGGACGATTCGTCCGCCTTGGGAAACGGTGCGAACAAAAGGAGTGAGATTCCGAGAGGTTGCGGAGGTGCCGCCGGGGATGGAGTGCGGAGGTGGCTGGGTAAACCGTTGAATGAAGGAGGGTGAGCGCCCCCCGCACACGACAACGACCGTCCGCGTTCGCGGACGGCGCCGCCGGACCGGTGCCCGCTCTCCACTACTGACTCAGTCAGGAGTCAGCACGCGCGGCCTCTGCCGGGGAGCGGCAACCCGCTCGCCACTTCTGACTGAGTCAGAAGTCAGCACGCGCAGCCTCTGCCAGGAAGAGCCCTCCCTCGCCGCTCCTGACTCAGTCAGGAGTAGCCGCGCGCCACTACTGACTCAGTCAGGAGCAGCCGCGCGCCGGTCCCCACTGAGTGGGGAGCAGTCCGCTTGCCGGTCCCCACTGAGTCAGGAGTAGCCGCTCGCCGGTCCCCACTGAGTGGGGAGCAGCCGCTTTCCACTACTGACTCAGTCAGGAGCAGCCACGCGCCGGTCCCCACTGAGTGGGGAGCAGCCCTCTTGCCGGTCCCCACTGAGTCAGGAGTAGCCGCTCGCTGCATCTCATATGTGAGAGCCCCATGACGAGGAGGCGTCCATGCCGGAGCTGGTGTTCTTTCGCAGGGGTGAGGAGGTGCTCCGGGTCGCCCTGGAGCGCCAGCGCATGGTGCTGGGCCGCGCCCAGGACTGCGACATCGTCATCCCGGATCCCCACGTGAGCCGCCAGCACCTGGCGCTGCTGCTGGACGGCACGCGCTGCCTGCT
>NZ_JAHXBG010000050.1 GCF_020103725.1 Hyalangium gracile
TGCACCTTCCCGCCGGTACCTCCCATCAGGGTCGTCGGCGACTACGTGGTGGTGCCCATCCGCAACTTCACCATCGGGGCGGGCAATGCCCTGAAGCTGCGAGGCACTCGTCCGGTCATCCTCGCGGTGTATGGCGACGCCACGCTCTCAGGTGCCCTGCTGGCCGACGCGGACATGAACACACCGGGCGCGGGCGGCAATCGCGCCAGCTGCGGCCCACAGAATGGTGGCAACGGTGGCTTCTCGAATGGAGAGGCAGGTGGAGGCGGCGGTGGAGGCTTCGGAACCGCAGGTGCCGCAGGTGGAAGGAACGACTCGAACACGGGGGGCGGCACCTCGGGTGCAGCGGTAGGCAGCACGCTGGTGCCACTGGTCGGTGGCTGCGCGGGAGGCTCGGGAGGCACGGCGAGCAACACCTCGAATGGAGGCGGTGGGGGGGCAGGCGGCGGGGCCGTGCAACTCTCCGTGGGCGGTAGGCTCCGGGTGGAGCACTGGGTCTCCGTCAGCGGCGGTGGAGGAAGGGCAGGCACAGGCTCCTCAAACAACTCGGGAGGCGGAGGAGGTGGCGGAAGTGGCGGAGGTCTGCTGCTGGAGGCGTTCCGGCTGGAGCTCAACAACCAGGCTCGGCTCACCGCGAATGGTGGAGGCGGAGCCGAGGGCGGAGATAGCAGTGGGAGGACGGGAGCCCAGGGGAATGATGGCTCACAGTCCTCCAAGGACCCGGCACCAGGCGCTGATGGAGGGGGAAACGGTGCTCCGGGTGGACAAGGCGGCGCCGAGGGCGGAGGCCCAAGCACACCGGCAGATGGGCCCAACAACGGTGGCGGCGGTGGCGGTGGCGGTGGCATGGGTGTCATCCGCCTGCGCGGCATCGGCAGCTGTGACATTCACCCGAGCTGCAACACCTCCGATAGCAACGGCTGTGACATCAGCCCCAAGGTGACACCGGTCTGCCCCTGATCGGGAAGCCGTAGCGGGCACGGCCGAGCAGGCGCCGTGCACAGTCTGGATCCAGCCAGGCGCGTCAGCGCATGCACCGGTGACGACCGGGTACGATACTGCGCGCCCTGGAGTCGAGAGAGCGTACTCCCTGGGTGGTATCGCCCCGATTCCGCGCGGTCTCTAGCCTGGCAATTCCAGTCGTGCGCCAGGCACTCTCATGAACCGTCTTTGCTTCTTCGGGCTGCTGCTCATCCTTTCCGCATGCCGTGAGTATGGGCCGGACGAAGGTGCGGTGCGGGTCTCCATCACCTATGGCTCGTACACTCCCGCGTGCGTCCGTGTCTCCGCTTCGGACTCCAAGGAGCACTCAACGGAAACACATATTCCTCAGAGCACCTTCAAGAACCCGGATGGGGCGCCGGTCATCACCGTCGCGGTGTTCCGCAAGGCGGAGTGGACGCGAGATCTGCTCATAGAGGTAACATCATTCAAGTCCTTTAAGGGTGAAAGCTGCTCCGGCACCGAGTTGGAGCGACACACCTTGCCCGTCAAGGTCCCAAAGCAGGGTGTCAAGGAACTCCACTTCGATCTCCTGGCCCAGGACGATGATGGTGACAAGCACATCCTGAAGACCGACAAGGTGGCGGGGACGGACTGTGACGACAAAGACGCGAAAGTTCATCCAGGCCAGCCCGAGGTCTGCACAGGGACGCGAGACATGGACTGTGATGACGCCGTTGCGTGCGCGGACAGCGAGTGCCTGAACAATGCATGTGATGACAAGAACCTGTGCACGCTGGAAGACCGCTGCCAGCTGGCGGCGAACTCGACCGTCGAGTGCGTGGGGACCCTGAAGACGTGCCAGCCGCCCAACCTCGTCTGCTACACGAACGAGTCCGTGTGCAACCCCGCCACGGGCGAGTGCGTCCACACCCAGCAGTTGCCGGACAAGACGTGCGATGACGAAGATGCCTGCACGTCAGGCGACCAGTGCGGCCTGGATGCCTCGTGCAAGGGGACGAACTCAGTCACCTGCAACAGCCCGCCGAATATGACCTGCTACGAGAGCACCGGCACCTGCGACAAGATGACGGCCGCCTGCTCCTACACCCCCAAGCCCGCCACGGTGAGCTGCGACGACGGCAAAGCCTGCACGCAGAACGACCGCTGCAATGGCATGGGCTCCTGCGATGGCGAGCCCCTTCCCTCCTGTGTGCCGAAGGACACGTGCCACCGTGCCGAGAGGCCCGGTTGCCCGGGGGATGCCACCTGCGTCAACAGCGTGGATGTCTCGAAGATCTACACGCAGTGCACCACGGCGGACCGCAGTGGCGTGTGCCGTCCGGATGGCGTCTGCAGCGGCTTCCCCTACGTTCCCAGCAACTTCGATCCGGACGCCATCCCGGTCGCCGAGCGCGGCATGGACTTCCAGATCACCTGCGGTACTCCGGCCGACCCAGTCATCTTCGACTCGGGCACGCTGGGAGGCAGCGCACCGGCGGGGTGCACCTTCCCGCCGGTACCTCCCGTCAAGGTCGTCGGCGACTACGTGGTGGTGCCCATCCGCAACTTCCGCATCGGGGCGGGCAATGCCCTGAAGCTGCGGGGCACCCGGCCGGTCATCCTCGCGGTGTACGGCAACGCCACGCTCTCCGGAGCCCTACTGGCCGACGCGGACATGGACGTGCCGGGCGCGGGCGGCAACCGTGCCAGCTGCGGCTCTCAGACAGGCGGTCCCGGTGGTTTCTCCAGTGGAGAAGGAAGCGGTGGCGGTGGCGGTGGCTTTGGGAACGTAGGCGCCGTGGGCGGCAAGAACGACTCGAACCTGGCGGGCGGCACCGCTGGCACCGCATTGAGCAGCACGTTGGTGCCCTTGGTCGGCGGCTGCGCGGGAGGAACTGGAGGAGCGGCGAACAACGCCTCAAATGGAGGCGTGGGAGGAGCGGGCGGCGGGGCTGTGCAGCTCTCCGTGGGCGGCACGCTCCGGGTGGAGCACTGGGTCTCCGTCAGTGGAGGGGGTGGGAAAGGCGGACGAGGCTTCCAAACCGTGGCGGGAGGAGGAGGCGGCGGCGGCAGTGGAGGGGGCTTGCTACTGGAGGCGTTCCACCTGGAACTCACCAATCGGGCCCGACTCACTGCCAACGGCGGCAGCGGCGCTGAGGGTGGAGACTCCATCAACCGAGGGCATACCGGGAGCCATGGAGTCGATGGCTCCGAGTCATCGAATGCCCCCGCCCACTGCCCTGACAAGGGTGGGCGTGGCGCTCCGGGTGGGGACGGCAGCGCGGAGGGAGTGAGTGCAAAGATGGGGGGCAACAGTATCGACTTGGCGGGAGGCGGTGGCGCGGGTGGTGGAGTGGGCGTCATCCATGTGCGCGGCTTCGAGAGTTGCGACATTCATCCGAGTTGCAACACCACCGACAACACCGGCTGCGACTTCAGCCCCAAGGTAACTCCGGACTGCCCCTGACGCAGCTTGCGCTGGCGCCCGACATCACGGCTGCCGCCCAAGTATGTCAGACGCGATGCACGCCCCGTGTGAGCGAACCGGTAGCGAACTGGTATGACAAGCAGACCAGTTCGGACAGGTTTCGCCCGCCAGGAGGGCAGACCGGACGAGAGGGCAGACTCAAGTCCCCAGCCCGTTTCAGGTGGCGCGGCCTCTGCCAGAAGTCGCGAAAAGACTTCCTCTGGCCTACGTAGTCCCAGGAATGGAGCGGACCGCGTCGATAAACGCGCGGAGCTTGGGGAGCTTCTGCGCACGGCTGGGGAAGTACAGGAAGAAGCCGGGCACCTCGGGTGCGTAGTCTCCGAGCACCACCCGCAGCCGGCCTGCCTCAACGTCCCCAGCGACTACCTGCTCGTTCACGTACGCAAGCCCCAGCCCGGCAACCGCCGCGCGCATCATGAGGCTCGCATCGTTGCAGACGAGCGAGCCGCGAATGGCCACCTGCTGCTCCCGGCCACGCCGCTCGAACTCCCACTGGTAGAGCGTCCCGGTCGTCAGCGAACGGTAGCCGATGCACTCGTGCGTAAGTAGATCCTTGGGAACCTGGGGCATCCCCCGTGCCTCCAAGTAGGACGGTGCCCCCACGACGACGAAGCGAAACGGAGGAGAGGCTCGGACGGCCACCATGTCCCGCTCCAATGCTTCACTCAGGCGGATGCCCGCGTCGAAGCCCTCAGCCACGATGTCCACGGAGCGGTCGTCCACGCTGATCTCAATCGAGAGCTGCGGATACTCGCGGCGCAGAATGGGAAGCACCGGCTCGATGACGACGGGCGCGGCAATGCGAGGGACTGACAGGCGCAGGCGTCCGACCACCGCGTCACCGCCACTGCTAGCGTCCTCCACGGCGGCCAGCGCTTCTCTCAGGCTCGGCCCTCCACGCGCGAGCAGGCGCTCCCCCGCTTCCGTCAGGCTCACGCTGCGCGTCGTGCGCACGAAGAGCGGAACCCCGACACGGGCCTCGAGGTTCCGGATGGCCTGGCTCAGCGCCGAGGGCGAGACACCGAGCGCCCGAGCAGCCGAGGAGAAGCCGCGTCGCTCCGCGACGGTCACGAACGCGAGGAGGCCATTGAGCTGGGTGAGACGCATCTTGAAGGTTCCCTTCAAGGCCCTTGTACCAGCTTGCACGTAGTCTTTCGAATCGAAGAGGCGCATCTTCCTTCGTGCATCCACACGGAGGAAACGACCATGCAGTACACGCGACTTGGGAACTCGGGGCTCGTCGTCTCTCGGCTCGCTTTCGGCGCGATGACCTTCGGCTCGGGCGACATCCCGGCCATCTACAAGGTGGGCGAGGAGAACGCGCGAGCAATGGTGGACCGGGCGCTCGCGGCGGGCATCAACTTCTTCGACACGGCGGATGCCTACGCGGGCGGCGAGTCAGAGCGGATGCTCGGGCGCATCCTCGGCGAGCGCCGCAAGGACGTGGTCATCGCTACCAAGGTGGGAATGCGCACGGGCAAGGACTTGCTCCACACGGGCCTGTCGCGGCGCCACATCCTGGCCTCGGCCGAGGCGAGCCTGAAGCGGCTCGGAACGGACTACATCGATCTCTACATCGTCCACCGCTTCGATCCGCACACACCGCTGGAGGAGACGCTGGAGGCGCTCGACCAGCTCGTGAGGCGGGGCCTCGTACGCTACGTGGGCTACTCGAACTGGTCCGCGTGGCAGGCGGCGAAGGCGGTGGGGCTCCAGGAGCGACACGGCTGGGCACGCTTCATCACGGCCCAGATGTACTACTCGCTCGTGGGCCGGGACCTGGAGCACGAGGTACTGCCATTCGTGCAGGACGCGGGCATCGGGACGATGATCTGGAGCCCTCTCGCAAGTGGGTTCCTGAGCGGGAAGTACACCCGGGAGAGCCTCAAGGATCAGAACAACCGCCTCTCGGGTTTTGACTTCCTGCCCTTCGACAAGGAGGCGGGCTTCCGGCTCATCGAGACGATGCGGCCCATCGCCGACGCGCACAAGGCGTCCGTCGCGCAGGTGGCCCTGGCGTGGCTGCTGGCAAAGCCGGGCGTGAGCACCCTGCTCCTCGGCGCGAGCAAGCCTCACCAGCTCGAGGACAACCTGGGCGCGCTGAACGTGCACCTGAGCACCGAGGAGCTCCGCCAGCTCGACGAGCAGAGCCCTCACGCGGCCTACTACCCGACCTGGTTCACGAAGGTGGTGAGCGATCAAGCCACGGACAAGGCGCTCGGCACCGCTCCCGCCGCGTAGCAGGTCTCAAGCGTGGGCATCGAGCCAGGCGCGCAGCCGTGGATCCGCCTGGCCCTCACCGCGCAGCCCCTGCTCCACCTCGAGCGTCATCGAGTGGAAGCCACGCGCCTCCAGCCCCTTCATCAGCTCGTCGCGCGTCTGCGCATTCGGGGCGAAGAGGATGCACCCATCTCCGCCTCCCGCGCCAGACTGCTTCCCCGCGCATCCGTAGGACGCGGCAATCGCAAGAATCCGCCGCATCGCCTCCGTCTCGGTCGGCCCCAGCTCCTGCAACAGCGCCTGCTGCGCGGTCACCGCGTCCTTGAACGCACGGAAGTCCCCGCCACTGAGCCCCGCCTCAATCTCATGCCCCAGCGCATCCGAGCGAGCCACGAACTCAGCCCGGGCCGCCTCGTCCAGCCGCGCCTCCACCTGCGAGATGAGCACCCGCGTGGAAGCGCTCTCGCCCGTGAACGCGTACGCCAGCGCCACCTTCGGCGGAGGCAGCCGCCACACATCCACCGGCGAAGCCTCCATCAACGCCGCCCGGAAGCCACCCATGTTCGATGCCGCCAGGAGCGCCGCCACTTCATACCGCCGGTAGCGCAGCACACCTCCAGCGAAGCTCGCCGCCACATCCCCGCCGCTCCCCTTCCCTCCCTGCCCCGCCGAGTGCGCCACCAGCGCCAGCTTCAGCGTGTCGAACTTGTCCTCCAGGATGAACCGCGCCGCGTCCGCCGCCAGCACCGTGGCGCACGCGCTGCCGCCCATGCCCAGCTTGAGCCCTCCAGGCCCCACCGCCGACGGAGCCACCGCCAGCTCGAAGCCCACGCTCTGCCTCCCATGCGCCCGCAGCGCCTCATCCAGCGTCCGAGCCACGAACGCGAAGCCCGCCGGCACCTCCCCCTCCCACCGCACGCCCTTGGGCGTGGCGCTCCCCTTCAGCGTGCCCTCCTCCAGGCACACGTGCACCCGCGCATCCTTCCGCCTCCGCACGAAGGCCGCCGTCCGCGGAGCCACCGCCGCCACCCGCGACACCCCGCCCCACAGCACGGCGTACTCACCGGAGACGAACAGCTTGCCTGGCGCGGACAGTGCCCGTTCCATCAGAAGAGGTGCTCGCTCTTCAGCACCGCGTCCCCGCCCGGCACGCACCGCACCACGTCCACCGCGCCACAGGCCCGCGCCAGCGCCTCGGCCGCCACCTCATGCGCCGCGTCCGTCAGCAGCACCGGGTTCGGCCCCGCGTCCAGCGTGAACCACACCGGCATCCCCTTCTTCCGCTGCTCGCGCAGGTGCTCTATCAGCCCCAGCGTGTTCGCGTGCAGGTAGCAGAGCGGTGGCTCCGCCGCGAGCGACGTCGCGTGCATCCTCCACGCGTTGCGCTCCGACAAATCCCCCAGCGCCTGCAGATCCTTGCGCTGGATCACCTCCACCGCCCGAGGCACCTCCGCCTCCGCGTCCTTCACCCACGCCGGGTAGTACGGGCTCGTCTCCACCGTGTGCCTCATCCCGTCCCGCGACTTCACCTCCTTCTCGTCGCGGTTGAGGATCGCCACCACCATGCGCAGCTCCGGCCAGTGCCCCGCATCGAAGCGCTGCACCGCGTAGCTGTCCGTCCCGTCCTCCCGCTCGCCCCGCCGCCACTCGCAGAAGCCGCCCTGCACGCTGCGGCAGGCCGAGCCACTGCCCAGCCGCGCCAGCATGCTCGCCGCCTTCGCATCCTCCGGCAGCCCCGCCGCCGCCCGGGCCGCCACCGCCAGCGCCGCGAAGCCCGCCGCGCTGCTCGCCAGCCCCGCCGCCGCCGGGAAGTCTCCGCGAGACACCATCCTCGCGGGCCCCAGCGCCCCGCCCTTCTCCGCCCGCACCACCTCCAGCACCCGCAGCACGCGCTCGCGCTCGCTGCCCTTCGCCGTGTGGCCGTTGATCTCCACGTGGTCCGAGGACGTCGCGCCGAACTCCACCGTCGTGGTGACGGACATGGGCGCCAGCGTCAGGGACAGACTCGATTGATGAGGAAGAATCAGCGCCTCGTCCCGCTTCCCCCAGTACTTCACCAGGGCGATGTTGGGATGCGCCAGGGCCGTCGCTTTCATGGAAGCACTCACAGAGCCCGCGGTCCCGCGAGCTGACTGCTGAAACACCGCACCCCGAGCTCCAGCAGCTTCGCCACCGCCGGCTCGGGCTCGAGGAACAGTCCAATCACGGCTCCTCCGTCGCCACCCGCCCCCGTCAGCTTCGCGCCCAGAGCCCCCATGGCGCGCAGCCGGTACACCATCTCCTCCAGCGGCGGCGAGGACAGCCCCAGCGCCGCCAGCAGGCCCTGGTTGACGTTCATCGCGTCCCCCAGCGCCTCGAGATCTCCCGCCTCCACCGCCTTCGCACCCTCCTGGGCCAGCGTGCCGATCTGCTGGAACAGCCGGCCATAGCGCCCCGGCCACCGCGCCTGCCGCTCGCGCAGCGCCGCCACCGTCTTCTTCGTGGGGCTGCGCTCGCCCACCAGCACCACCAGCACCTTGAGCGGCCGAGGGCTCTTCAACGCCCGCACCCGCCCCGAGGACTGGTTCGGCAGTCGCTTGTAGAGGATGAGCTTCTGCTCTGCGCTCGTGGTGTGGTCCACGCCGGAGGGAGTGCCGTGGAACTCCTGCTCCATCTCCAGCGCCAGCCGAGCCACCTCGCGCGGCGCGTCCTCCCGCCCGGCCGCCTTCAGCAGCACCCGGCAGCACGCCACCGACAGCGCCGCCGAGCTGCCCAGCCCCATGGACAGTGGCAGCTCGGACTCCAGGCTCACCTTCACGCCAGGGGTACGAACCAGCCCCGCCGCGCGCTGGAAGGCCCGCGTCAGAAGCGCCTTCTGCGGCCGGCTGAGCGTCGACGGCAGCACCAGCTGGCAGCGCTTGGACGCAACCCCTTGCGCCGTCACCCCGTAGCTCAGGGGACCCGCGAGCGCCGGGTTCCCATACACCACGCTGTGCTCGCCCAGCAGGATGACCTTGCCCGCACCGAAGCCCACCAGGGGCGTCGCCCGTGGATTCATAAACGAGGGGCCTAGCCCGGCGTCACCGGGGGGGACTGCATCTCATCCGCCGCAGCCAGCGCGGCGATGATCTCTCGAGCCTTCTCCACCTTCACGTGGCCGACCTTCACCAGCTCGTTGGCGATGCGCTCCACCAGCTCGCCCCGAGCCCCCGCCGTCACCGCCACGCACCGCGCGTGCAGCGCCATGTGGCCCTTCTGGATGCCCACGCTGCCCAGCGCTCGCAGGGCCGCGAAGTTCTGCGCCAGCCCCACCGCGGCAATCACCATCGACAGCTCGCGCGCCGAGCTCACCCGCATCAGCTTCAGCGCCACCTGCACGCTGGGGTGCACCTTGATGGGCCCGCCCACCGTGCCTAGCGCCATGGGCAGCTCGATGCGCCCCACCAGGTGCCCCTCCTCCAGGTACCAGGTGGACAGCGGCCGGTACTGGCCCTCGCGGCACGCGAAGGCATGCGCCCCCGCCTCGATGGCCCGCCAGTCCTGCCCCGTGGCGATCGCCACCGAGTCGATGCCGTTCATCACGCCCTTGTTGTGCGTGGCCGCCCGGTACGGGTCGGCCTGCGCGAAGCGGCTGGCCTGGGCGATGCCCTCGGCGATCGCCTCACCGGACATCTCGAAGTCGGCCAGCAGCGGCACCGGGATGCGGCACATGGCGCGCGCCAGCCGCCTGTCCGCCAGGTTCGACAGGATGCGCAGGTACACCTTGCCGCCCGTCAGCTGCTCGATGAAGGGCGCCACGCCCTCGGCCATGGTGTTGATGAGGTTGGCCCCCATGGCCTCCTGCGTGTCGATGATGAGGTGGACGATGAGCAGCGGCTCACCGCGCGGGCCCTCGGGCGCCGGCAGCAGGCGCACCTCCACGTCCTTGGCTCCACCGCCCCGAGCCACCATCGCCGGGTGGAAGCTGTTGGCCAGCGCCAGAATCTCCTCCTTGGCGTCCAGGATCTTCGCGGAGGCCTCGGTCGGATCGCCAAAGCGCGTCACCTGCACCTGGCCGATCATCATCGAGGTGTCGGCCTCGGCGGTGAAGCCACCGGCCTCTCGGACAATCTTCGCGGCGAAGGACACCGCGGCCACCACGGAGGGCTCCTCCACGGCCATGGGCACGATGTAGTCGCGCCCATTGACCATCATGTTCAGCCCCAGCCCCAGCGGCAGCGAGAACGTGCCCACCGCGTTCTCGATCATCTGGTTGGCCAGCACCGGCTGCAGCGCGCCCACGCCACGCAGCGCCTCCACCTCGTCTTCCTCGAGGCGGAACATCTGCCCCAGCTTCGCGAGGCGTTCCTCCATCGGCAGCTTGTGGAACCCTGCGAGCCTGGATGTCACGATGTCAGACATGTCATTACCTTCCCAAACATCAACGGGCAGCGAGCGCCCCTCTACAGTGCCGCGAGCCAATCCTTCAACTCCCCCGTCATCACCACCGGCTTGCGCCTGAGTTCAGCGCAGCTTCTGCTGCCCGTGAGGACGAGCGCCTGGCGCAGCCCCGCGAGAATGACCTGGAGGGCCTTGTCGGCGCCCTCCAACCCGCCCTCCTGCTGGGCTCGGAACAGCGGCAGGGCCATGCCTCCCAGGTCCGCGCCGAGCGCGAGCACCTTGGCAACCTCCAACCCGGTGCGGATGCCTCCCGACGCCACCAGGCGGACCTCGGGGCCCACGGCGCGACGCACTGACGCCGTGGCCGCGGCGGTGGGAATGCCCCAGCTCGAATACTCGGCGCCCAGCTGCGCGAGCTGGCCCGAGGCGCGCAGCTGCTCCACGCGCACCCACGAGGTGCCACCCAGCCCGGAGACGTCGATGTTGCGCACGCCCAGATCGGCCAGCCGGCGCGCCACCTCCGGGCCGATGCCGCACCCGGTCTCCTTCACCAGCAGCCGCTCTCCGAAGGCCTTCACCAGCGACTCCACCACGGCGTAGCCGCCGCGGAAGTCGCGATCGCCCTCGGGCTGGCTGAGCTCCTGGCCGGCGTTCAGGTGCAGCGCCATGGCGTCCGCGCCGATGGCCTCCGCCAGCCGCCGCACCCCGTCCACGCCCATCTGCACGGCCTGGTACAGGCCGATGTTACCCAGCAGGGCCACCGTGGGCGCCACGTCCCGGACCTGATAGGTCACCGCGCGCGCGCTGGACTCGGCCATGGCGCGCTGGCTGCCGACGCCGAAGGCCAGGCCGTGCCGCTCCGCCAGCTGGGCGAGATCCCGGTTCACCTGCCCTGCCCGCTCGGTGCCCCCTGTCATCCCCGTGACGAGCAGCGGGTAGCGCAGCGTCTTGCCGACGAAGGGCGTGGAGAGATCCACGTCGTCGACGTTCATCTCCGGCATGGCGCAGTGCACCAGCCGTACGCACTCCAACAGAGTGCTGTTCTGCGCTGGCTCAACATCTCCGGTGGCACACAAATCGAGGTGGGCATCCTTGCGGTTGGCTGTGATCTGATCACCCATGAAGCCCGAACCCTCGTTTTCAGGCAGAAGTACGGCTAAGTGCCTGAATGGTCGGGGATTTTTTAGCAAGCTGGGTGGGGCCGGCGCAAGACAAAGGGGGGGAGCGGTCGGCGGCGGCGCCTGAATGGACGAGCCCGGGTGCCCAGCGGTAAGCAGGTGGCGTGAGTACCTCGCCCCCGAAGGTGGCCGTCTTCCTCCACAGCGGAGACTACGATCGGGTCCACCAGGGCCTGTCCATCGCCGCCGCGGCGGTGGCCACCGGGCGTCGCGCCGAGGTGTACCTCTTCTGGTGGGCCCTGGAGCGCTTCCTCGAGGATCGGCTGGACGAGCCGGACTTCCAGCCCCCGCGCGAGGACGTGGCCGACCGCTTCGAGACGCGGCGCATGCCCACGCTGCGCACGCTGCTGGAGCACCTGCGCGAGTCGGGCCTGTGTACGGTCCAGGGGTGCACGGGCTCCCTGGCGGCGCTCGGGGGCGAGCCGGTAGCAGACAAGCAGACGATCGATGGCTGGGTAGGCTGGACTGCCATCCTCCAGAGGACCGCTGGAGTCGTCGATCGCTTCTACCTGTGAGGTCGGGCCGATTGGATTGACGGGGCCCGGTGCCTGTTTACGTTCCCGAGAGCACAAGAAGGGAGCGACACAGCACACCATGTCCTACTACAGCAGTACCTATGACACGTCCCCTCGAGGAGGGGCCCCGCTGCGAGGAAGCGGCTGGCACCGTCTGGGCAATGCGCTCAAGACGACGGTGCTGCTGGCCGGGCTCACGGCGCTCGTGCTGCTGATCGGTCAGAAGCTTGGCGGCGCGAGGGGCCTGGCCTTCGCGGGCTTCTTCGTGGTGGTGATGAACTTCGTCTCGTACTGGTTCAGCGACAGGATCGCGCTGGCCATGCACGGGGCCCAGCCGCTGGAGCGCAGCCAGGCGCCGTGGCTGCACGAGATGGTGGAGGAGCTGGCCGGGCGCGCGGGCATGCCCAAGCCGAAGGTGTACCTGCTGCCCACGCACACGCCCAACGCGTTCGCCACGGGCCGCAGCCCGAAGCACGCCGCGGTGGCGGTGACGGCCGGCATCATGGAGCTCCTCGATCGCCGTGAGCTGCGAGGCGTGCTGGCGCACGAGCTGGCGCACGTACGCAACCGGGACACGCTGATCGGCACGGTGGCGGCCACGCTGGCGGGCGTCATCAGCTACGCGGCGCAGATGCTCTTCTGGTTCGGCGGCTCGCTGCTGAGCCGGAGCGACGACGACGAGGAGGGCGGCCTGGCGGGCGCGCTGTCGAGCCTGGGCGTGCTGCTGGTGGCGCCAATCGCGGCCACGCTGCTGCAGCTGGCGGTGAGCCGCTCGCGCGAGTACGGCGCGGACGCCACGGGTGCCGAGCTGAGCGGCGATCCCGAGGCGCTGGCGAGCGCTCTGATGAAGCTGGAGCGCGGCGCGCAGCTGATGCCCTACGACAGGGCGCCGGCCACCTCGCACCTGTTCATCGTGAACCCGCTGTCGGGCGGGGCGATCATGTCGCTGTTCTCCACGCACCCGCCGATCCCCGAGCGCGTGCGGCGCCTGCAGGCGATGAGCGCCCGGTCCTGGCGGCCGGGCTTCTAGCGGCGGCGCGGGGAGCTAGCCCGCGGCCTTGATGGGCTCGACCTGAGCCTCCGGGGCCGCGGGCAGCGCGTCCAGGGAGTCGAACTTCTCGAACGGGTTCTCCAGCAGCTCGCGCAGGGTGTTGGCGAGGACGCCGGCGTGGAACCCGTCGATGAAGCGGTGATCGAAGGACGCGTTGATGTTCATCACCTTGCCCACGACGATCTTCCCGTCCTCGACGACGGGGGCCTCCTTCACGGCGCCGGGGGCCACGAAGATGGGCACGCGGGTGTAGGGCACCAGCGGCACGTAGGCGGTGTCCAGGCCGAGCGAACCCACGTTGGTGATGATGATGGAGCCGAAGGCGTCCTTGGGCATGCCGATGCCGCTCATGTCCAGGTTGAGCGTGTACATGAGGAAGCCCATCAGCCAGGTGAAGAGGTTGAGGAACATGTACGGGATCTTCTGGATGGTCCCCTTGCCCTTCTCCATGGCGACGTCCCGGCGCTCGCGCACGCGGCGCACGGCCTCCTCCATCTCCAGGGCGATGTCGCGCAGGCTCTTGGAGTCGGCGTGGTCGATCTTGGCCGAGGTGAGGTCCACCTTCCCGCCGTCGGTCTGCACCACGAGCGCGGAGATCGTCACCTGCTTGCGCAGGTAGATCTTGTTGTAGCGCAGGATGGCGTTGGCCTCGGGGCAGCGGCGCAGGGCCTCGCCCATGGCCTTGGTCATCAGGTGGGTGACGGTGAGGCGGATGCCGGTGCGCTGGCGGAAGGCCTCGATGTAGGCCAGGGCCTTGTCCATCCGCACGGTGAGGGTGCCGTAGACGGTGGGATCGTAGGTCGTCTTCCAGCTGCCGATGGCCAGCTTGCGGAAGCTCGAGATGTCCGTCTTGGGGGTCAGCTCCAGATGCGGCATGACGCGGTGACCTCGTGGCAGGGCGAGTCTCCCAGCATCGCCGAGTTTCCCGGCCCGCAGGAAGTCCCCAGGTGACAGGAAGGCTCGGCGGGTCGCCCGCCCCTCGTGCCGGCGGAGCGCTTCACGCCGGGTGCGTTTCGAGCTGGCGATCCCAGAGGTGAAGCTGCCGGATGAGCGGAGCCGTCCAGGCCGCGGACACGTGCGCGAAAGCCTCTCCATCGAGCGCGGCGAGCTGCTGCCTCTGAAACGCCGGGTCCGCCAGCACCTCCCTGTGCCTCAAGCCAGACTCCTGCGCGAGCGCTCGGGGAAGCTGCCGGAGAATGGCCTCCACGCTGTCATCCCGGCTCGCTCGCGCCATCCGCTCCGCTGCCAGCGCCAGCCGTTCACGAACCGATCCATCTCCCGTGGGACACCATGCCTCCACCGCCCAGCCGCAGGCAGCCATCATCAAATCCTCCAGGCTGAGGGCGCGCTGGGGCGAGGTGAAGAGGTATCTCGCGGATTGGAGTGGCTCCCAGAAGCGCAGGGCGGCCCGAAGGCGGAGTGCCGTCCGCTCGGCACTCGCGGGGCCCGTGGGCGAGATGGCGAAGTACAGCGCGCCCCATGGGGTGTCGCGACAGAACGCCTCGTAGGCATCCCTGACCTGGAACACATTCTGCCAGTCCGCGGCCTCATAAAGACCGCTCATGACGCTGGACATCATGTACAGCCGCCAGCCCAGCTGCTCACGCTGAAAATCCACCACCTCATGGGCAATCACCACTTCGCCGGGAGGGATGGAAATCAGCTCACGCGCGGACGGGAAGGAGCCGTCCTTGAGGTATTGCGCGCCACACCGCTGGCCCTCCTTCCGAGCCTTGCGTGAGACGGAGGCGAGCGCGCCCTGAAGAAAGGACGGCATCTGAAGCGGGAAGGGCTGCCCGGTCTCCATGATGCGCGTCCTACCAGAGCGCGCCGTGCCTCAGGAAGTGGCAGCCGCGGGCTGAGACCGACCGTGCTCTTGCCGCATCACATCCCTACGGCCGGGGGCACCTGCGCTGGCGGCGACGCGGGCGGGACTCTCCGTGGAAGCGGGATGACCTGTCCGCCTCCCTGGGTCGGTGGCTGCGCTCCTCGACCTGACCCCATCCTGCCGAAGATTGCGCCCGAGAAGGCCCCTGTCGCGGTAGTACCGACGATGTCGATGAAGATGCCCACCACCTCGCTCAACGTGGCGAGCTGTTCTCGACGCGAGACCATCCCCTCGGCAGCCTGCCCGACCCACCCACCGTACTGCCGCATCTCTTCGACAGTCAGCTCCACCCACTGCCCTGCTCGATACGCTTCCTGCTCTGACTCGAAGCGCTGCTGGCTTCGTGTCCATCTGTATTGCGTGATCCCTGGCTCCGGGGTCTGCCACTCCAACCGCCAGATGTATTGCCCCCGTGCGAACCGGATGAGCAGCTGGCCCTGAAAGCCCGTGCCGCCGATGAAGCTGGTGCCTGCCACGACAGCCCGGTTCACCGCGGTGAGGTAGGTCCGCACCTCCTGGCGCCCTTCCATGAGGCCACGATCTCCCCAAGGTTTGATCTCGAAGAGGCTCAGAGCCGAGGTGTCCGTGATGTCCGGGCGCAGATATCGCTCATGAGGGAGCAGTCGGGACGGATCACCGACGCCACTGGTGGCCAGGATGTCGGCCAGCGTCTTGGTGTTGAAGTACGCCAGGCGGCCCGGGTGGTTGACCTTGTACATGTAGGCAATCAACCGGTGCGCCGCGTTACCGAGGAAGAACTCCCAGGGAGCCTGCGAGTCCGGGCGACGCCCCGGAACGTTGTATCCCTGCCCCACCGCCTCCCCACCGTTGGCCGGGCCATCGCTCATTGCCCGAAGGACTCGCGGACGCCGTACACCGGGATGCGCCCCACCAGGCCCAGGTCCGGCCAGTGCGCCGTGCCCCTGCTGTGCTGCCCCGCCGGTGGCACAGCCAGCAAGCAGCCCGCAGAGTCCCAGGACCAATCCCCAGAGAGCCGCGCGGGACGAGCATAGGTGGAATGCCCCCACACGCATGTGGACCTCCCCTCCGCCTGCTCGTACGAGCGCGGAGCCATGGCGCAGTAGAGCCCGCTGAAGCGAGCGAGACCACGCCCTCCTGGGTTCCGCCAGACACACCCCTGGCGGGTCGCGCGAGGCCCCAGCATTCGAGCCGGGTTCGATGCCTCGCCCGCCCGCATGGGCGGCTGCAGGGCACGCGGCCGGGGAACCGCGCACGAGGGTTACACAGGTATTGACGTGCTGGCGCTGGAAGTTAGGCTGCGGCGCTTTTTTTGCAGCCTCTAGTGGAGGTCGTACTCGTGCTGGTTGCCCTCATCCTCGTATCCATCGGCTTTGCCGTCACCCTCGGCATGCTGCTCTTCGGCTCGAACCGAGCCTCCGTCCCGACTCCGACCGTGAAGGGAGAGCTGGACGACGCGTCCAAGGCTCGCGCCCGCGCCGAGTCCGAGCTCGAGCGCAAGCAGAAGGAGCTCGACGAGCAGCGCTCACAGCTCCAGGAGGTGAAGGAGCAGCTCAAGCAGACCAAGCGCAAGCTGTTCGAGCAGAAGGAGTCCGAGAAGGGTGAGCGCGATCTGCTCAAGGCCCGCGCCGAGACGGAGCGCCAGGCCTCGGTGCAGCTGGAGATGGTGCGGGTGGAGCTGGCCAACGCGCTGGCCGAGGTAGAGCGGCTGCGCGGCGAGCAGGGCGGCGGTGCCCGTCAGCGTCGCGCCCCGGCGCCCCAGCCCGCGGCCCCCAGCGCCCCAGCGGCTTCCAGCGCTCCAGCGGCCCCGACCGCGGAGGCCAGCGCTCCGGCGACGGGGCAGATCTCCGCTCCGGCGCAGGAGGGTGAGCGCGTGGTGATGGCGGCGGTCCAGGTGACGCCGGCCGCCGAGCAGCCCGCCGCGGAGAAGGACCGGGGCCAGCGCCGCTACCGCGAGCTGAACGACGCGGACCGCGAGAAGATGGAGCGGCTGGAGCACACCGCGAACAAGGAGCGCAGCCGGGCGGGCGAGCTGGAGCGTGAGCTGCGCCGGGTGAAGGGGCAGAGCGAGACGCAGCAGCGCATCTTCGCCGCCGCCAAGAGCGAGCTGGATCTGCAGAAGGACAAGTACAGGGCCCTGGAGAAGCGCATGAACCGCGCGCTGCTGGAGCGGGACCTGCTGCGCCGCGCCATCAGGGACCTGGAGAAGAAGACGGGCATGATGGCCGACCGGACCGAGCTGACGCCGGACGAGATGGCCGCCAGCGATCAGCGCACCGATGAGGTGGCTCGAGAGCGCGCGGCGGCGGAGGCCCAGCGGGCCGCCGCTCAGGCCCAGCCGGAGGCCGCGAAGCCCGCGGAGTCCACCGAGGCTCCGGCCGCTTCGAGCGAGGCCACCACGGCCGCGGCCGAGGCCGACAAGTCCGCGTCGCCTGGCGCCTGATCTTCGTGCCAGCAGCACCCACGAGGCCCCTCCTCCCACCCGGGACGAGGGGCCTTCGTGTCTCAGCGCTCAGTCACGCGGCACGGGCATGAAGAGGTACAGCCCGGAGGCGAGCCGCGAAGTCTGGCCACTGCTCGCCAGCCCGCCCGCGACGAGCACCGAGCCATCCGGCAGCGTCGTGCAGGTGTGCAGGTGGCGCCCAGGGGCCACCGGCACCATTCCCAGCACGCCGCCCGTCAGGTTCTCAGTGGGGGTGATGAGCTCGACGACGCCGCTGCTCTCGAACCCGGCCTCGGAGGCCACCCTCCGGCCTCCCGCCGTGAGAACGCGGCCCCCCGGCAGGCTCACCGCGCAGAGGTCTCCCCGGGCCACGATGGACGGCCCCGCGCTGAGGGTGGGCGTCGGGGCCTGGAAGTCGATGAGCTCCGAGGCGGACACCGGCCTGGGGTTGTCCTCCGGGTTGCCAGGCAGGGAGTAGCCCCCCGTCACGAGCAGCTTCTGCCCCTCGGCGAAGGGCGTGGCCGCCGCGTCGCGTCGTGCCTGGCGCAGCAGCACGAGCGGATTGCTGAGGGAGTAGGTGCCCCCGCTGAAGGAGAACGTCAGCACCTCGCGCGAGAGCTCGTTCCCATCCGAGCCGCCGATGACGGCGATGCGCTGGTTGTCCGGGAGTGTCACCACGGCCGCCCCCAGGCGGGGCACGGGAGTGGGAACGGTGAAGCTCCGGCCCGCGGCAGGCTCGACGCCCTCGGGGTTCGAGACCACCAGGCCATCGGCTCCGACTCCGCCCACCACGAGGATGCGACCGGTGATGTCGGTGGCCGCCGCATGGCGGGAGCGGGCCACGGCCAGGTCGAACTGCTGGACCCGCTCCGTCGCCGGATCGAACACCACCGCGGTGCGCAGCGGGATCGCGAGCTCCCCCAGAAGCTGGGACTCCCCACCGACCAGGGCCACGCGGCCATCCAGCATCAGCGAGGCGGTGTGGAACGCCCGCCGTACCGCTCCCCCGAGCCCCGGATCCGGCAGGTGGGTGAGCGTCCCGGCTTGGGGATCGAGGATCTCGACGGAGCTGAGCGTCTCCGTCTGCCCTTCGGACGACACCCGAACCCCGCCGGCGAGGACGACCCGGCCGTCGGGCAGGAGGGTCGCCGTGTGCCCGGCGCGCGGCTCGGTCAGATCCAGACAGGAGCCCGGAACCAGGGAGCTCTCCACCCCGACGAAGGTGTTGATGCGGCGCAGGGTGACGCGCACGGGTGCGGAGGGGGCCCCCTGCTCCGGCATCTCGAAGGGCACCGAGCGCCCCACGGAGACCACCGAGCCCGCGCTGCTGGGCTCACCCGTGTAGCCGCGGACCTCGAGCACCCGGCGGGCCCCAGGGGGGATGACGGGGATGTCCTCGGGCCGGATGTCCACCGGGGTGATGCGCTCGATGGGAGTGTCCAGCCCCTCCCCGGTGACGCGCAGGCGCAGGTGGGTGACACCCTCCAGGGGGCGGGGCCCCTCGCACGCGGAGGTAATGAGCTGGAGCCGGGGAGCCGCCCCCTGCTCCTGACACGCGGGAGCGAGGGCCAGGACGGCCGCTAGGAGGGCGGTGCGAGAATGATGAGGCCACATGCCCAGCCACGGTATCAGCTTGCGCTCGGGCCGGCGCGAGCGTAGCGATGACAGCCAGCCCTTGGGGGCCTGACTCTCCGTGATGAAGCTCTCACTCGCCACGCGCATCTTCCTGGGTTACGCCGTGGTGCTCGTCACCTTCGGAGCGGTGTCGCTCTTCAGCGTGGCGGAGCTGCACCGCAACCAGCAGGAGATCCGGCTCGTCAGCCAGGGCTACCTGCAGCTCTCCCAGGACGCGGCGGCGCTGGAGACGTTCCACACCAGCCAGGGCAAGGACACCGAGCGCCTGGTGGACGAGCAGAACGTGGAGACGCGGCGCGCCCTCATCCGGCTGGCGCGGATGTACACCCCCCAGCTGATCTCCCAGCGCCTGTCCACCACGCGGGCCACGGCACGGGACATCCTCACCTATGCTCCGGAGAGCGAGCTGGCCTTCGTGCGGGAGCTGGAAACTCGCTTCAAGGAGCTGGAGAAGCAGTACACCGCCCACGGGCGCACGGCGGAGGCGGTGTTCACGGTGCTGGCCTCGGACCAGCTGGATCGGGCGCAGGTGGCGGCGTCGACCACGGAGCTGCGGCAGGTGGAGGCCAGCATCGGCCGCGAGCTGCGCGCGCTGCGCACCATCCTGGACAACCGCATCCGCGAGCGCGTGGATCGCGCCGAGGAGCACGAGCGGCGCACGGGGCTGGCCATCATCACGCTCTCGCTGGTAGCGGTGGGCGTGGGGCTGGGTGCCACGCTGCTGTCGGCGCGCACGCTGCGGCCGGTGCGCACGCTCATCGAGGGTGTGTCCCGCATCGGCAAGGGCGACTACACGGCGCAGCTGGGCGTGCAGGGCGAAGACGAGGTGGCGGTGCTGGCCCGGGAGTTCGACGCGATGGCGCGCTCGCTCCAGGCGCGCGAGTCCCAGCTCAAGGCCCAGGCCGAGGCGCTGGCCCGGGCCGAGCAGCTCGCGGCGGTGGGCCGCATCTCCGCCCAGGTGGCGCACGAGGTGCGCAACCCGCTGTCCTCCATCGGGCTCAACGTGGAGATGATCGGAGACGCGCTGGCCCGCGCCAGCTTCAGCACCGAGGAGGAGAAGCACGAGGCCCAGGAGCTGCTCACCGCGGTGACGCGCGAGGTGGATCGGCTCACGGACGTCACCGAGCAGTACCTGCGCATGGCGCGCCCGCCCAAGCCGACGCTGGTGTCGGAGGATGTGACGGAGGTGCTGGGCGGCGTGCTGGACTTCGCTCGGGAGGAGCTGGAGCGCGCGGGCGTGGAGGTGGTGCGGAACTTCGCTCCGGACACCCCGCCAGTGCTGGCGGACGAGGGGCAGCTGCGCCAGGTCTTCCTCAACCTCCTGCGCAACAGCCGGGAGGCCATGCCGGACGGCGGGCGCCTCACCGTGTCCACCCGAGGGCTGGAGAAGGAGGTGGAGATCACCGTCCAGGACACGGGCCGGGGCATGACGGAGGTGGTGCGCGAGCGGCTGTTCGAGCCCTTCTTCTCCACCAAGGAGGGCGGCACGGGGCTGGGGCTCTCCGTCAGCCAGCAGATACTGCAGGCGCACGGGGGCACACTCGCCTGTCAGAGTCAGCCCGGCGAGGGGACGACCTTCGTGTTAAGGCTCCCCCGCGCATGAGCTTCACACCCTACCGGGACGTGCTGCCCTCCGGGCTGCGCGTCGTCACCGTCGAGACGCCCCACCTTCACACCGCGCTGCTGGCCGTGTACGTGCGCACGGGCAGCCGCCACGAGACGCCCCTCAACAACGGCGTCAGCCACTTCCTGGAGCACCTCTTCTTCCGAGGAAGCGAGGGCTGGCCGGACACCGTGAAGATGAACGCCGCCGTCGAGGAGGTGGGCGGCAACCTCAACGGCGTCACCACCCGAGACCAGGGCTTCTACTACACCTCCTTACACCCCAATCACCTGAACGTGGGGATGGAGATTGTGGGGGACATGCTCACCCGTCCACGGCTCACCGACATGGAGGTGGAGCGGCAGATCATCCTCGAGGAGATCCTGGACGAGGTGGACGAGAAGGGTCGGGACATCGACCTGGACAACCTGTCCAAGCAGCTGCTGTTCGCGGACCACCCGCTGTCGATGAAGATCGGCGGCACGCGCGACTCCGTGTCGACGCTCACCCATGCCCAGGTGCTGGAGCACTTCGCGCGCAACTACGTGGCGGGCAACCTGGTGGTGACGGCGGCGGGACGGGTGAGGCACCCCGAGGTGCTGGAGCTGGCCGAGCGTGCCTTCGCGCGCCTGCCGAAGGGCCCCGCCACCACGGAGAAGGCCCCTGCCCTGACGCTGCCAGGGCCTCGGCTGCACTTCGTGCCGCACGAGGAGTCGCAGACGGAGTTCCGCATCAGCTTCCGCATCGTTCCGGAGCACCACGAGGACTACCCGGCGCTGCAGATCATCCGCCGGGTGCTGGACGACGGACTGTCGTCGCGGCTGCCCTTCGAGGTCGTGGAGAAGCGGGGGCTGGCCTACTCGCTGAGCGCGGGGATGGATGTCTTCCACGACGCGGCCGTCTTCGAGATCGACGCGGCGAGCGCGCCGGAGAAGGCCTCGCGGGTGGTGGAGGAGGTGCTGCGGGTGCTGGCCACGCTCTGCGCGGAGGGGATCTCGGCGGAGGAGCTGGCGCGCGCCCAGCGCAGGCACCGGATGCTGCTGGAGTTCTCCGAGGACTCGCCGGCGGAGCTGGCCGCCTGGTTCGGCAGCACGGAGCTGTTCCGCCGGCCCGAGTCCTTCAGCCAGCGCGCGGATCTGGTGGACGCGGAGACGGTGGCGCACGTGCGCGAGGTGGCGCGGCGCTACTTCACGCGCGAGAACCTCACGGTGGTGGCGGTGGGCCAGCGCAAGGGCATCAAGGCGCTGGAGCGCGTGGTGGAGCTGGCGGAGGGGCTGCCCTCGGGAGCCCCGAAGGCCGCTACTTCCGGCCGCCGCGCAAGATGATGGGGCCGGAGGACTTCTTCTTCACGGGAGCCGGGGTGAGCGCGGCCTTGAGGGCGACGTACTTGGGGTTGCCCGGCTCGCGCTTGAGCAGCTCGTCGACGATCTTGAGGCCGCGCTCGGAGTTCGTCTTGTTCTGCGCGTACATCTCCGCGAGCGCCACCTTCTCCTCGAGCGAGGCCTCGCCGAGCCTGTAGAGCCGCTCGAGCGTCTTCACGGCGGCGGCCTTGTCGCCAGCCTCCTGCTGCATGCGCCACCTGCGGGAGAGCGCGGGAGCGAAGCGGGGATCGGCGGTGAGGGCGAAATCGTAGTTCTCCTCGGCGCCGCGCTTGTCGCCCTGGGACTCCAGGACGCGGCCGCGGACGTAGAGGGCGCGGGGGGAGTTGGAGTGCAGGCGCAGCACCTTCGACACGAGTTCCTGCGCCTCGCTGCTCTTGCCCAGGTTCAGCTTGGCCTCGGCGAGCATGCCCAGCGCGTCGCTGTTGTCGGGGTGCTCCTCCACGAGCTGGGTGAGGGCCTCTGCGGCCTGCTCATGGCGCTCGAGCTTGGTGAGGATGCGCGCGCGGAGCAGGACGACGTCAGGGCGCTTGGCGTCCTTGCCGGTGATGGTGGCGATGTCCTGCTCGGCCACCTCGGGGTAGCCGCTGTTGAGGAAGTAGCGCACGCGCAGCAGGTGCGCCTCGATGAGGCCGGGGTTCTCCTCGATGAGCCGGTCCATGAGCTTGGCGGCGAGGAGCTCCTCTCCCCGGATGAGGAGGATCTCCGCCTCGACGACCTTGGCCTCGACATCGTCCGGGCGCTGGGTCTGGATGACCTCCAGCGTCTTGATGGCGGCCTGGGTATCTCCGTTGCGCGCCTGGAGCCGGGCCAGCGCGAGGATCTCCTTGTCGGAGAGCTGCTCGTTGTCGCGGAGCGCCACGAGGGTGGAGATGGCCTCCTCGACGTGGCCCTGCTGGAGAAAGAGATCCACCATCTGCTTCTGGATGGCGGGATCGTTCCCGGGGGCAATGGCCTCGGCCTCCTTGAGGGCGAGGACGGCGGCGGCGTCATTGCCGGCGGCGCGCTGGGCCTCGGCGACGAGGAGCAGAGGCTCCACGTTCTCGCGAGCAAGGCTGGCGGCGGCGCGGAAGGATTTGGCAGCGCGCTCGGGCTGGTTGGCGGCGAGGAAGGTCCGCCCCTCGGCGATCCGGGAGTCGTAGGTCTCGGCCCGGGCCTGGACGGCCGCCATCTCCGGGTCCTTGCAGGCAACCGGGAGAAGCAGCGGAAGGAACGCAGTCAACCGCAGAATTCGCAAATGCATCGGTGAGCGGCAGGGTACCGGATGTTATCCTCCCCCGTCGATGGACCCCTTCGTGCGGCGCCTCGTGGAGAGGCTCCATGACCCGACCCGACCGCTCTCGCGAAACCGCCACTTCCACACCTTCGACACACCGGAGGGGCGGTCGGCGATGAAGGTGTCTCGCCGGCTCAAGAGCCTGCAGCGGGACATCATGGCCTGTCACAAGGAGGGCAGCCGGGCGCGCTTCTTCCGCCAGGTGGGCCCGGACGGGCAGACGCGCATCGAGCTGCAGATGGAGCGAATCCAGGGACGCCGGGTGTCGCTGCTCCAGGACGCCGAGTTCGAGCTGCTCGCTCAGCTTCCGGGCGTGAGCGAGGTACTGGAGGAAGTGCTGGAGCCCGCCGCCTGACGCTGCGCCGCGCTGCGTCGCGGGAGCGTGAGGAGCGGCTCGCTCAGGTCTCCGCGGCGTAGGGAGGCGCGGGCTCGTACTGCATGTGCCGCTGCACGCGGCGAGCGACGGCGGGGCTCCAGAGCTGGCCCACGAGCCACAGGGCCATGTCGATGCCGGCGGACACCCCGGAGGCGGTCACCACGTTGCCATCGCGAACGTAGCGGACGTCGTCGAGGACGGTGAGGCCCTCGCGGGCGCGGAGCTCCTCGATGGCCTGCCAGTGCGTCGTCACACGGCGGCCCGAGCAGAGCCCTGCGCCGTGGAGCAGGAAGGCGCCGGTGCAGACGCTGGTGATCCAGGAGGCCTCGGCGCCCCGAGCACGGAGCCATCCGAGCATCCGCTCGTCATGCATCTCGCGCTTGCGCCCCTCCCCTCCCGGGACGAGCACGACGTCCATCCGAGGCGCGCTGGAGAAGGAATGATCCGGGAGCACGCGCATCCCCTTGGCGCAGCGGACCGCGGTGCCCTCGCGAGACACGGTGAAGACCTCCAGGTCCACGCCCTCCTCCTTGGCGGCCATGGTGAAGACCTCCCAGGGGCCGACGAAGTCGAGCTCCTCGGCGCCATCGAACAGCACGATTCCAATCCGGGTCATGACGAGACTCTCCTCTTGGGAGCGCGGAAGCGCTCGCGGGGCAGTGGGACTGGTGCGCAGGTGCGGGAGCCGACCATGGGCACCGAGGCCGGGGGCGCGATCCGGGCGGAGCGCTCCGAGCACTGGTCTACCTGTCGGACAGGTTGAGGCACTCGCTCCATGGTCCCACTGTGGACCGGGGCGGGGGTAGCCACAAGGACAAGGTGCCCACACTCTCGGCCAGGACCGAGGGGAGTCCACCTCCGTGGACTGCACCGTCTACGAAGCTGGACTCCCCCTCCGTCGCTGAGCAGGCCTCCCCTTGGAATCCGGGAGGGCCCGGGGCTTGCACAGGGGGGAGCCACCTCAAGCCCCGTCCTGACTCCCGGGGCCTGGGAGGCACTTCATGGTCCCTGTCCTGCTCATTGTCCTCGCCGCCCTGCCGTCCACCCCGTCCGCCTCGCGAGAGGTGGACCTCACGCCGCCACCTCCTCGAGTGCAGGTGGACATGCAAACGCTCCAGGAGCGAACGCGCCGCTTCGAGGAGCAGCGTGCGAGGCACCGGGCCTCGGAGCAGCACCTGGCCCCGACGGGTACCCTGGAGATGCTGAACTCGGCGAGGGCCCTGTGCGCGGAGCCGCCGGGCTTCTGGGCACGGCTCCTGCCAGGGGGAGCGGACTCGGCGGAGACGCTGAACGCCTGTCGGAGCGCCGCCGAGCGGACGGAGCTGCTCTCCTCGACCCTCTCGCAGAGCCGGAACGCGGCGATGCGCCACTTCGACGCGGTGGAGACGCTGCTGAAGGGCGCACCTCAGCAGGAGGAGCTGTTCGCCCGCCTTGAGCGAGAACGAGCCCTCCTGAAGGAGCGAAGCGCCGAGGCGGAAGAGCTGGCGCGGCGTGCGGCAACAGCGCTGCGAGGTGGCGGGGACTCCTTCTCGGACCGATTGTCCTGGCACCTGCTGCCTGGCCGAGGGGGTGACGCCTCGGCGCTGCTCTCCACGTTCGAGACGCGGCTGCGGAGCTGGAGCGCTCCGGAGCAGCCAGTGCTGGGCGCGGAGCTGACGTACGTGCAGGGAGGCGCGGAGGCGGGGCCAATGCCCACGGCGCGGATGACTCCGGC
>NZ_JAHXBG010000051.1 GCF_020103725.1 Hyalangium gracile
GAGACGCCCCGCAGCGCGGGCACCACCACCTTTCCCAGGTGGTAGTCCTTGGTCACTTCATTGATGGAGACGATGGGCTCTGCGGAGGGGGGCATGTGAGAGGGGTCCTTTCAGCAGTCACGGATGGGGCTGGCGGAGCGTTGCGCAGGGAGTAACGCCTGGCGTTGGTTTCCGCGGGACTCGCGGCCATGCTTGCCGAGGCGATACTCCTGGTGGCTGGGACCACCCGCTACCATGACACCCCCGTGGAACGATGCGACGCCTGCGCGCCTCACCATTCGAGTGCGCGGCATCTAGCTGTTTACGGAGGACTCCGTCAATGCGGAAGGAGCGGCTCGCCACGTCACGCTTCCGCAAAATCCAAGACCCGCGATCCCAGCGGGGATTGCGGGTCTCGAGCCCGAGCGAGCGCCAGGTGGCTCCCCTCGCGAGGAGCCACCCGGAAGCGTGTGACTAGAAGTCTCCGCTGGGCTTGTTCGAGTTGTTCACATCCGAGCCCGTGCCCAGGTCGCTGCCGCCCTGGATGTCGGAGTCCGAGCCAATCCCGCTGCCGCCGGTGCTGTCGTTGACGTCCGAGCCCGAGCCCATATCCGGCTCCAGCCCGCTGCCGCCGGTGCCGTCATTCGAGGGCAGGGTGCCGGGCGACTGGTTGATGGACGAGTCGGGCGACATGACCTCCGTGCCGCTGCCGCCCATGCCGGCGTCGGTGGACTTCTGGATGCTGGTGGCCACGTTCTCCGTCTCACGCACCTCGAAGGACGCGCGGATCTGATCGCCCTCCTTGATGTCCTGGGCCTGCTTGAGGCTCGGATCGGCGAACTGCGTGTTCTTGTCGATCTTCAGCGGGACGATGGCGCCCGCGTGCTCGAGCCAGACCGTCTTCTTGTTCGCCTTCACCACGCGGCCCGAGAGCTGGTTGCCGCTCAGCTGGGTGTTCATCCCGCTCTGGCCCACCTGGCTGCCCGAGCCGCCGGTGGCTCCCTGGCTCTGCGTCTGCTGCGCGTCCTGCTTCTTCGAAGGATCATTGTTCGCGAAGGCCACGCCAGAGCCCATCAGCGCCACGGACGCGAACAGCCCAATCAGTCTCTTCGTCATGGAAGTCTCCCCCATTGGATTTCGGTGAGTGCGGCGGGTGCGGTGCGCGTCCCCCGCTAGGAAAAACCTAGGTGCGCTCGCAGACAGGAACAGCTCACCCTGGGCAACGCCGCGCCCATGCTCGCTGTCCGGGCGTCGCCAGGCGGCCACGTTGCCGCGCGAACGAAGAAAGGCGCCCCAAGGCGTATGACGGCCGGCTTGAACAGGGAGGGACTTTTCTCTTACCGTCCTGGGAGTTCGCTTCGCGCCGATCGCCTGGATGGCGCACTGACAGGAGACCGTTCCCACGATGCCTCCCCCCAAGCAGCAGCAGCAGGCCCCCGCTCCCGAGCCGCTTCCCACGCCCTCCTATCCGGCCATCGAGTCCTTCATCGAGCGCGCCACCGCCGAGGAGGTCCAGGGGCTCTTCACTCCGATCAAGGAGAGCCTCGGCGTCCTCAAGGGCCCCAAGGTGGAGCACGGCAAGAAGGTCCAGGTCGCGCTCTCCAACGCCGAGGAGCTGCTGGGCATCCTCCTGGAGACCCGGGAGCGGCTGATCGCCGAGGCCCAGGCCAACAAGGGCCGCCGGTAGCGCGTAAGCCCTTGGAATCCTTGATGTAGGTGTCAGATCTGTCGGGATTCTCGGGGGCTGAGGCAACCCAGGCGCGTGATCGGCGATAATTACAATGAGAGCGCCGGGCTGGCCGGGCTCTGAACCTTTCTGAAGTGTCCGTACGCTGGAGGAAAAAATGAAGGTCGACGGTTTGATGGGTCCTACTCCCCGGTTGTCTGCCAACCTGTCCGTGCCCCGGCAGACCCCTGACATGAGCTTCGGCGCTCGCGTGCAGGCCGGTGTGAACAACGCGGCGGGCGCGGTGGCCAGCGGCGTCGGCCTGGCGGCCGGCATGGTTCCGGGTGGCGGCATCGTCTCGGCGGCGGTCTCCTCGATGACGACGCTGACCTCCAACGGCGTCCCGGGCTCTTCCACCACCCCGTACACCGGCACGCTCCCGAGCGCGGGTGGCGGCGGCGGCGGCGGCGCGGTGAGCACGGTGGGCGTGCCCTCCGTGAGCACCACCGTGGGCGGCACCGGCGGCGTCGGCATCCCCGGCACCGGCGGCGGCACGAGCGGCCCGAACTTCCTGGGCGGCAACACCGGCAACTCGGGCTCCGAGTTCAACGGTGAGCTGGCCAGCATGTTCTCGCAGCAGAAGGAGCTCATCAAGCTCCAGTCCGTGATGCAGAACGAGTCCCAGAAGTACCAGGCGGTCTCCAACGTGATGAAGGTCCGCCACGAGACGGCGAAGAACGCCGTCGGCAACATCCGCTGATCCGCTAAGCTGTTGGCGGACGGGTTCGGAGCAGGAGGGAGGGCGGCGCTCGTGCCGCCCTTCTTCCTTCCGGGCCCCTGCAAAGGAGAGCGCGGTTCATGGCGGAGTCTGCTTCGGAGATTGCTGGCAGCCTGGTTCCTGTCGCCAAACAGCAGGCGATGATCCTGCTCGAGGCTGGCTACATCTGGCTGGACATGGGCAAGTTCGACAAGGCGAAGGAGATCTTCGCGGGCGCGGCCCTGCTGATGCCCAAGAGCGAGGTTCCCCAGCTGGCGCTCGGCGCGCTGGAGTTCGCCCAGGGCCGGCACGACAAGGCCCTGCAAGCCTACCGGGCAGCCCAGCGACTGGCCCCGCAGTCCGCCCTGCCGCGCGCGCATGCTGGAGAAGCGCTACTGTTCCTGGGCAAGGTCCCGGAAGCGATGAAGGAACTGAAGGCGGCGATGGATCTCGAGCCCGAGGGCGATGGCGCCCGGCTCGCGCGCGCCCTCATGGAAGCCAAGGAGGCGGGGGTACTGCCCCCGCCCAAGAAGTAGCGCGTACAATGCGCTGAAGTTCAGGAGGACTGGCGATGGCTGTCGGTGGAGTCGGACGTGGCGGTGGCAAGGGCCGGGCGGGCGGCGCGAAGGGCGCGTCTGGCAAGGCTCCCGTGGGCGGTGGCAGCTTCGGGGGCAAGGTCGACAAGGCCGAGTCCCTGGTGGCCCCCTCGGGCCTGGTGGGCTCTTCGAACGTGCAGGGCGCCCAGGCGGCGGACCCCATCTCCGCCCAGGCGATGGCCATTGCCAAGCAGCTCAAGAACGGCGGCTTCAAGAACAAGGAGGAGGCCACGCGGCAGCTCGTCGCCGAGGTGCTCAAGGAGAAGCTGCACATGAAGTCCTCCTCTCTCTCGAGCAAGATCGCGGACGCGCTCCAGGAGGATCCTCGGCTCAACCAGGTTCTCGAGCGGCTGTGGTCGAAGGCCGAGTGAGCGGCGTTTGGGTTTCGGAGACGACAAGAAGGCCATCCTCGAGAAGTACGGGCCCTACGTGCGGTCGCTGGCGGCGACCGTGCGCAAGCAGTTCAATGCCCAGCTCGAGATCGAGGAACTCGTCGCCTACGGCCAGATTGGCCTGTTGGAGGCTGCGGACCGGTTTGATCCCAAGGTAGGTGCCAACTTCCTCACATTTGCCCACTACCGCATCAAAGGTGCCATCTTCGACGGCCTCAGGAAGATGGGGGTGTTGAAGGGCGCGGATGCCCGCGGGGCGTTCGTGGGAGAGCGGGCGGCCGCCTACCTTGGAAATTTGTCGGACCGCGAGCAGGGAGGAGGCAACCGCGGAGGGTCATTCGACGATGATGTGAATGACATCTCCAACGCGGTGACGGGGCTGGCGATGGTGTTCGCCACCAGCCTGGAAGGGGCGGACTCGGCGGGGTACGTGGACGAGTCGCTGCCGGCCGATCAGCGGCTGGAGATGGAGCAGTTGAAGCGGCGGGTGAGGGCGGCGATCGATCAGCTCCCGGAGAAGGAGCGCCAGCTGTTGCAGGGGTACTACTTCCACGGCAAGACGTTGGAAGAGGCGGGGTCGGAGATCGGGCAGTCGAAGAGCTGGGCCTCGCGGCTTCACGCGAGGGCCATCGAGCGGCTCAAGGAACTTCTAGACGATGAGGAAGCTCCCGCTTCCTCGGACGATGCAAGGAGGCAGTCACATGGCGGGTCCGATGGCAGGCGTCTCGGCCGCACAGATCGCGCAGCAGAAGCTGCAGGATCAGGGCGCGCAGCAGGTGAACAAGCAGGGAGCCTCGAAGTTCGACGCGGCTCTCGCTAACAAGGCCCAGGCGGCGGGCGGAGCCGAGCAGGTTCAGTCCACGCAGGCGGCCCAGGCCGCCCAGAAGGCCCAGGCCACGCAGAAGGCCGACCAGGTCCGCCAGGTCGAGACCGTCAACAAGACGGAGAAGGCCGGCCTGAACAAGGTCAACGGCGCCAACTCCGAGTCCATCACGGCGCGCGCCGCGCAGCCCGTGGACGCCAAGCCGGAGACGAGCAAGGCCGGCGGGATGATGTCCAACGTCGTCACCTCGCTGGAGAAGGGCCAGCTCAACCTGGAGAAGCTCATCAACGCCGGCATCAACGGCAAGGAGTTCTCCAACGGCGAGCTGCTGTCGCTCCAGGCCTCCATGTACAAGTACACCCAGGAGCTGGACCTGACGAGCAAGGTCGTCGAGAAGGCCACCAGCGGCCTCAAGGACGTCGTCAAGACCCAGGTGTAGCTCCGCTGCCTGCCCCTCACCCGGGCGGCGCCAGGAAGGGCGATCCCTCTGAGCAGGGGTCGCCCTTCCACGTTTTCCGGACCCATGTTGGAACGGAAGGGCGGCGCCGCTAAGCTAGGCCCCGCACATGACTCATCGATCGTCCAAGCTTCTCATTCCGCTCCTCGCGCTGCTTTTCCTTGCGGGCTGCTCCATCGAACTGCAGCACGGCCTGACGGAAGAGGACGCCAACGAAATCTACGTCCTGCTGAGCAAGAACGGCATCAACGCCACCAAGCTCGCATCGGGCGAAGGCAAGGACATGATGTTCACCATCGTGGTGTCCAAGTCGGACGCCGCGCAGGCCGCGGAGCTGCTGCGCAGCAACTCGCTGCCGCGCCCGATGGAGAAGGGCTTCAACCACTTCGCCAAGGGCAGCATGGTGCCCACCGCCGCCGAAGAGCGCGCGATGATGCTCAAGGCGGTGGCTGGCGAGGTCTCCAACGCCCTCACCAAGGTGGACGGCGTGCTGGAGTCCAACGTCATCGTCAACATCCCGGAGACCAATGATCTCACCCAGCCGGAGAGCAAGCCGATGCCCTCCGCCTCGGTGATGATCCGCTACCGGCCCACGCTCGAGGGCAAGCCGCCGCTGACGGAGAAGGACGTGCAGAACTTCGTCGCCTCGGCGGTGCAGGAACTCAAGCCGGACAAGGTGACGGTGCTGCTCACGCCGGCGCTGGCGCCCGTGGCGGAGACCAACCCCGAGAACCGGCTCCAGGACGTGTTCGGCCTGCGGATGACGGCGGCCAGCGCCAGCGAGTTCCGCGTCGTCGTCGCGCTGGTCTCCATCTTCGTGCTGGGCATGATTGGCCTGTCGGCCTGGGTGCTCATGCGCGGCGGCGGCTCGGCCGGACGGCCCGCGCGTCGGCAGGGCTGAGGCGGACTCTCTCCCGGTGCCTCCCGCATCGAACCCAGGGCCCTGAGGGCCGCGAGGTGACCGTTGGATCAATTCTTCACCTCGCTCAACAAACGCCAGACGATGCTGCTGCTGACCGCCATCACCTTCGGCGGTCAGGAGGGTGTCGCCTCGCTCGAGTTCCTCGCCCCCGAGGACGGGGAGCTGCTGTCCCATCGCGCGCAGGAGATCATGCAGATCCCTCGCGAGAAGCGGATCCCGCTGCTCGTGCAGGAGATCAAGAAGCTGATGAAGGACCGGCGCGGCCAGCTGTGGAGCGCCGAGCCGGAGAAGCTGGCGGCCCTCATCAAGAACGAGCGCGCCGCGCTGGTGGAGGTGGTGCTGCGCGCGCTGCCCGCGGTGCTCGCCGAGGCCGTGCGCGCCCACCTGCCGCAGAAGCCGGTGAAGCTCACCCGCGAGGTGCGCCCGCAGGTGCTGGACATCGTCCGCTGGAAGCTCGAGGAGCGGCTGTCGCGCAGCGCGGGCTCGCAGGTCGCCTTCAAGTTCAGCGACGTGCTGATGCTGCAGCCGCGCGAGCTGCTCACCGTCTGTGATCGGCTCGGGGCGCGCGTGCTGGGGCCGGCGCTGGCGGGCCTGCAGGAGGCGCAGCGAGAGCCGCTCATCGCCGCCCTGCCGCCGGATCAGAAGCAGCTGGCCTCCAAGTCGGTGCAGGCCAACGCGCCTCGCAAGCTGCCCGAGGAGGAGGCCAAGGAGCAGCTCGCGGCGCATGATGGGCTGAAGAACCTCTCGGCCGCCATCCGCAGCGCGGGCACCCAGCGCCTGGCGCGCGCGTGCGTGTCCCAGTCCGCGGAGTTCGCCGCGCGCATGCTCGAGCGCCACCGCGGTGAGTTCGGCAGCCTGCTGGCGAAGTGGGTCCGGGACGAGCGCTCCAAGCCCGTCTCGCGGACCACGGATGGCGGGCGCGCGGACATCGTCGCGGACCTGGAGCGGCTCGCCAACCGGGGCCTCATCGAGCGCCCGGTGCGGCTCACTCCGCAGCGCCCGGCGCTGAATCCTCCTCCTGCCAAGGCCCCGCCGCCGGCCGCGCGTGAGCCGGTTCCCTCCCGAGTGGGGCCCGCTCCGGAGCGCGCGAGCGCCGTCGGGCCCGCTCCTTCCCCTCGGCGCGATCCCATGGCCGAGCGCGAGGCTCGTCGCGCGGGTGCCGTGGGCGGGGCGTCCCCTCAGGCCAGCGCCAACGAGCGCCGCGATCCCATGGCCGAGCGCGCCGCCCGCCGTGCCGGCGCCCTGTCCACCCGCGAGCCGCCTCCGGTCCGGGAGCAGTCGCGCATCGCGCCCCTGGGAGACGAGGGGCCGGAGCCCTCGCGCAAGCTCCGCGCGGCTCCGCGCGAGTCCACCGTCGGTGTCCCTCCCCGGCGTGAGTCCACCGTCGGTGTCCCTCCCCGGAAAGACTCGAAGGTGGCGCCGGATCCCACGGGAGCCCGCATCGGCCCTCCTCCCGCCCGGGATGGCTCACGCGTGGGCGCCCGACAGCCTCCGCCCGAGGTGGAGGTCTCCCGCTCCAGCACCCGACAGCCTCCCGCGGAAGGCGCGAACATCTCCCGCCCCGGCCCCCGGAAGCCTCCGCCCGAGGTGGGAGCGGCCCCCGCGCCCCGCCGGGAGCGGGAGGGAGAGCGGCGCCCCGTTCCGCCCGCCCGCATCCCGCCTCGGCCGGTGGAGCGGGCCCACGTGACGACGGATCCCGACGGCTCTCGCGTCATCTCCTCGCCCGCGGTCCGCAGCCAGCGGACCGGGGTGCGTCCTGCACTTACAGCCGATGAGCCAGAGCGCCCGCCCCGCGTCCTTTCGGGCAAGCCTTCGGTCTCTTCCGGAGGGGGAATCCCCGCGGCGCGAGGAGAGGGGACGGCCGTGCAGCGCCGGCCCCGGCCCGGGCCGGATGGCAACTCGGGGCGTGGACCTCGGGGCGGATCGCGTTAGCATCCGGTCTGCAAGGAGCTGTCCATGGCGATCGGCAAGGTGATCAAAGGTGATGGGTCGGGCGAGGCCGCCGCCGCGAACGAGCGGCCTTCCCTGGTGCAGCGCCCCGCTCGCGCGGGCGTGATGAACGCCGAGGTCTTCGAGGCCCGCCAGAGCGCCCAGACCATCATCGAGGATGCGAACCGGGAGAAGGAGCGCATCCTCGCCGAGGCCCAGCGCGAGCGCGAGGAGGTGCTGGCCAAGGCGCGCGAGCAGGGCCGCCAGGAGGGGCTGGCGCAGTCCACCGAGGTGCTGCTGCGCGCCAAGATGCAGGCCGGGGAGATGCTGGCCAACAACGAGAGGGACATCATCGCCCTGGCCATGAAGATCGCCGAGAAGGTCATCGGCCGCGACGTGGAGCGTCAGCCGGAGCTGATGATCGACATGTGCGCCACGGCCATCGAGCAGATCCGCAACGCGCGCGCCATGGTGCTCAGGGTGCACCCCAAGACGGCGCAGGTGCTGCGCGCTCGCAAGCCGGAGCTGATGGAGCTCATCGGCCGCGCGGTGGACCTCGCCATCCGCGAGGACCCCGAGGTGTCGTCGGTGGGCTGCATCGTCCAGACGGAGTTCGGCACCGTGGACGCGCAGCTGCCCACGCAGTTCGAGATGCTGCAGAACGTCCTGCTGCCCGACCCCAACAAGAAGAAGGAAGGACCGGCGTAGGGCCATGGCGATCGATCTCTCGCACTACTACGCGCTGCTGAAGGAGTCCTCGCTCCTGCGGGTCCGGGGCCGCGTGACGGAGCTGACGGGCCTGGTGGTCAAGGCCAGCGTGCCCAACGTCCGCGTGGGAGAGGTGGTCTACATCAAGGCCCGCGCCGCCAAGGTGAAGGCCGAGGTGGTGGGCTTCCAGGGCGACGAGGTGATGCTCATGCCCCTGGGCGAGCTGTCCGGCATCGGTCCGGACAGCGAAGTCATCCCCACCGGCAACCCGCTCACCATCAAGTGCGGAGACCAGCTGCTGGGCCGCGTGCTCGGCGGCACCGGCGAGCCCATCGACGGCAAGCCGCTGCCGGATGGCATGCTCGACTGGTCCGTGGACCGCGACTGCCCGGACCCCTTCAAGCGCCAGCGCATCGAGCGGCCGCTGCCCCTGGGCGTGCGCTGCATCGACGGGCTGCTCACGGTGGGCGAGGGCCAGCGCGTGGGCCTCTTCGCCGGCTCCGGCGTCGGTAAGTCCACGCTGATGGGACAGATCGCCCGCAACACCCAGGCGGACCTGAGCGTCGTCGCGCTGATCGGCGAGCGTGGTCGCGAGGTGCGCGAGTTCATCGAGGACGCCATGGGCGAGGAGGGCATGAAGCGCGCCGTGCTGGTGTGCGCCACCTCCGACCAGCCCAGCCTGGTGCGTCTGCGCGCCGCCTACGTGGCCACCGCCATCGCCGAGTACTTCCGCGAGCGCGGCGGCAACGTCCTCTTCATGCTCGACACGGTGACGCGTCTGGCGCGTGCCCAGCGTGAGATTGGCCTGGCCATCGGCGAGCCCCCGGCCCGCCAGGGCTACCCGCCCAGCGTGTTCTCCATGCTGCCGCGCATCCTCGAGCGCACGGGTAACTCGGACAAGGGCAAGTGCACCGCCATCTACACCTGCCTGGTGGCCGGCGGTGACATGGAAGAGCCCATCGCCGACGAAGTCCGAGGTATTCTCGACGGCCACTTCATCCTCAACCGCGCCCTGGGCGAGCGCAACCAGTGGCCCGCGATGGACGTGCTGGCCAGCCTCTCCCGTGTGATGAGCGGGATCGTCTCCAAGGAGCACAAGCAGGCGGCCGGCAAGCTGCGCGAGACGCTCTCCACCTACGAAAAGCAGAGAGATCTCATCCTCCTGGGCGCCTACCAGTACGGCACGGACCCCCGGACGGACTACGCCATCGACAAGTACGACGCCATCATCGACTTCCTCAAGCAGGACACCCACTCGAACTCGCCCTTCGAGGAGACAGTCGAGAAGCTCATCGGACTCTTCCAGGACTGACGAAACGGGGTTTTCCGGGTTAGGATGGGGACCCCATGCCCCAGTACCGGTTAGAGACCCTCCTGGAGATGCGCGCCCGCGCCAAGGAGGAAGCTGAACAGGCGTTCTCCGCGTCCATCAAGGCCCTCGAGAAGGAGAAGCAGGAGCTCAAGCGCCTCGAGGACGATCTCGAGCGGCGCAAGGCCGAGCGCAAGCAGAAGGTCATGGCATACCTCAACGAGGTCATGGCCAAGGGTGCCGGCATCAACGGTATGAACATGATGAGCCGCTTCGAGCAGCGCCTCAAGGACGAGGAGGCGCAGGTGGCGCTCGACATCGAGCGTCAGAAGGAAGCGGTGAAGGTGGCCGAGCGGCTCGTCGAGCAGCGGCGTCGGGAGATGGCGGAGGCGGCCAAGGAGCTCAAGGCCATCGAGAAGCACAAGGAGAACTGGAAGAAGCAGGTGAAGCACGAGCGCCAGCAGCGCGAGGAGCTGACCCAGGAAGAGATCGGCAATGCCTTGTTCCTGGCCCGGCAGCGCAAGTAACCTCTCCCCCCCCTCCTCAGGTACGAAGCGATGAGCCGAGTCGAAGACGATCGCAGGGCAGACCAGATTGCGCAGCGCCTGCTTCAGGAGAAGCAGAAGGCCGAGGCCAAGTCCAAGGACGCGCGCGCCGGGGAGAACGCCTTCTCGAAGCTGGTGCAGCAGAGCCAGACCACCAAGGCGCAGACCCAGCAGAAGCAGGAGACGAAGCAGAGCCTGGCCCAGCAGGTGTTCGCGCGCCTCAAGGAGGGGCAGGGCACCGAGGTCCGCCAGCAGGAGGGTGCCAACACCCGGCAGGCCGCGCAGCGCCAGGAGTCCGGCAAGGCCCAGGGCCGTCAGGAGGCCAGGAACGTCGAGGAGCGCGTGCAGACGGCGCACACCGGCGAGGCCGAGAAGATGGCCGAGGGCAAGGCGACGGACACCGCCCACGGCGAGGTGATGACCGCGGACCGCAAGGAGGGCCAGGCGACCACCTCGGCTCGCGGCGAGTCGCGCACCTCGGACGCGAAGGCGGAGGGCGACACCAAGGCGGACGAGCGCAGCGACGCGCTGCGCAGCGCCGGCCGCTCCGCCCAGAAGGGCGAGCTCAAGTCGGACGCGGACTCCGGCGGGGGCCAGAGCGGCGGCAACAACAAGGACGGCAAGCAGGGCGGTGAGTCGGCCGCGGCGGCGGGCTTCCGCTTCAACCCGGCCCTCATGGCGCCGGTGCCGGTGGCCAAGCCCAAGCCCACCGCCGGCTCGGACAAGCTGCGCGCCATCGCCAACGAGATCGCCCAGAAGATCGTCGAGCGGGTGCGCGTGGGCACCAACGGCGCGGGCGCCGCCGAGTTCCAGATCGATCTGCGCAGCAACGTCCTCAGCGGCCTGTCCATCAAGCTCAGCGCGAAGAACGGGAAGATCCAGGCCGTCTTCAGCGGCAACGACCGTGACGTGCTGAAGATGATCGAGGAGCAGAGCGAGGGCCTCAAGAGCGCCCTGCAGGGCCGCGGCCTGAAGCTCGAGGAGCTGCGCTTCGAGGCTCGCGCATGACTTTTGGGCCGGATGAAGAGCCCGGATACCACGAGCGGACGATGCTGGTGGATCTGCGGCAGATCCACTCGGAGAGGCCCTGGAAGCCGTTCCGCTTCAAGAACCTGGAGCGGGTGGAGCGCCCGCAGACCGAGCTCATCGCCCGTCTCCACCGGCTCGCGCCGCCCGCCAACGCGGTGGAGCCGCTGTACGCCCGCATCAAGGCGCTCTTCGACGCCGACTCCCGCCTGTCCCTGGTCTCCATGCAGATCCGCCCCGTCGCGGAGCTGCGCCGCTACCTGGCCGAGTCCTCCTTCCTGACGGTCCTCGCCCCGGGGGCGCTCAAGAGCCGGGTGGTGCTGGAGGTGGAGCTGGCGCTCGCGCACAACCTGGTGGACATGCTGCTGGGTGGCGCCGGCGAGACGGTGGGCCTGCGGCCGCTGACGGACATCGAAGAGGGCGTGATGGGCTTCGTCGTCCTCGAGGCGCTCAAGGCCCTGGCGCCCTCCCTGGAGCCCACCGTGCCGCGCCTGCGCTACGAGTCCGTGGCGCGCAGCGTGGACGAGGCCGCCGCGAAGCTCGGCGAGGAAGAGCAGCTGCTGATCATCCACGCGAACATCACCGTGGGGCCCCACTCGGGCATGGTGCGGCTCATCGTCCCGTCCTCCGTCATGGGCGCCGCCGACGAGAGCCGCGGCGAGGCGGAGAAGCGGGCGCGGCTGCTCGCCGACGCCAAGGCCAACCTGCGGCTGCTGTCCACGGTGCGCACCTGGCTGCGCGCGGAGATCGGCCAGGCGGAGATCGCCAGCTCGGATCTGGCCTACATCCGTGTGAAGGATGTGGTGCTGATGGACGCGCTGACGGCGCGGCCGGACCGCGGCGAGCCGGGCAAGGCCACGCTGCGCGTGGGCCTGGGCAGCTCCCGGGTGATGGCCGAGGTCTTCGTCGAGGACGGCCAGTACAAGGCGCGCCTCAAGGAATTCATCATCGGCGAGCCGGCCTTCCAGCGCGTGCTGCCGCAGGCCGATGAGGCGGGGCAGGGAGCCCAGCCGGAAGAAGCTTTCACCAATCCGGAGAACGAGATGCCTCCGGACTCGGAAGGGGATGCCTTGGACTCGAACAAGCCCGAGGGGGGCGAGCTACTGGCCGACATTCCGCTGCAGCTCGCCGTGGAGCTCGCCCGGGTGCCCGTCACCGCCGACGAGGTGGTGGCCATGAAGGTAGGACAGGTCATCGAGCTGCACCGCTCGCCTGGAGAGCCCGTGGAGCTCTCTGTCAATGGCAAGGTGGTGGCCCGAGGCGAGCTGGTGGAGGTGGAGGGCCAGCTCGGCGTCCGGGTGCTCTCCCTGGCCGGCTAGGCCCTGCAGGCAGGCGGGCGGGCTCGGAGAAGCCGGGAACCCGGGTCGAGCCATGGCGGTCCCGCCGCCGAATGGACTAGCCTCGCTTCCACTCATGGTGGTCTCCTTCTTCTCCAAGGCGCGCGGGGCCCTGGTGGCCTGCGCGTGGCTCCTCCTCGCGCCGCCGCTCGCTTCGGCGCAGGCTCCCGCGCAGCCCGCGGTCCCCTCGGCTCCCGTGGCGGCACCTGCCTCCGCGCAGCCCTCCGCCGAGCCTCCGGCTCCGGCTCCTTCCCCCGTGGCGGCGCCCGTCGTGACGGCGCCCCCGGGCAGCAACCTTCCGGATCCCTTCGAGACGCCGCCGGTGGGCGAGGAGCAGGAGAGCCTGGGCTGGACGCTGGCGCGCACGGTGCTGCTGCTGCTGGCGGTGCTGGCCAGCATCTACCTGACGCTCAACGTGGGCCTGCGCCGGCTGATGGGGCTGCAGGCCGTGGGCGGCGGGCGCCAGGCCCTGGTGTCGGTGGTGGAGCGGGTGCCGCTCGATCAGCGCCGGGCCCTCATCGTCCTCAAGGCCGCGGACGAGTACCTGCTGGTGGGCAGCGGCGAGGGTGGCCTCCAGCTCCTGTCGAAGCTGGACACCCAGGCCGTGGAGCGCATCCGCTCCGAGCGTCCGCCCGCCGCCAACGTCGTCCCCCTGAGCCCCTTCCTCCAGAAGCTCCTCTCCCGCCGGACCGGCTCCACGCCCCCTCGGTCCTGAGAATCGTCCCCTGTGAGAACCACGTCCCTGCGCCAGTCCCTGTCCCGCCTCACTCCCTGGCTCTATGCCTCCGCGGTCGCGCTCACGCCGGCCGTGGCTCTCGCCGCGAAAGGTAAAGGCGGTGGGGGAGGGGAGGCCATCCCCGACAACGTCACCCAGTCGCTGACGGGCTCCGAGTCCTTCGCCTCGCGCCCGCTCATCCTCATCCTGGCGCTGGCGGCGCTGTCGCTCGTCCCCTTCGTGCTGATGATGGTGACGAGCTTCGTGAAGATCTCCGTGGTGCTCTCCATCGTCCGCTCGGCGCTGGGCACCCAGCAGATTCCGCCCACCCAGGTCATCACCGGCCTGGCCATCATCCTCACCGTCTACATCATGGCCCCGGTGGGACAGGCCATGTACAAGGCGGCGGAGGTGGACATCTGGGCCCGGGGGCCGGCGCTGCTCTCCTCGGAGACGGTGGGCACGCTGCTGGAGGGCGCCAACCGCGCCAAGGAGCCGCTGCGCGAGTTCCTCGTCAAGAAGGTCAAGGACAAGGACCGCGCGCTCTTCTTCCACCTGGCCAAGAAGATGCGCAAGGAGGAGGACCGCAAGGACATCGGCGACCGGGACTTCATGATCATCATCCCGGCCTTCGTGGTGTCCGAGCTGAAGGAGTCCTTCCAGATCGGCTTTTTGCTCTTCGTGCCCTTCATCGTCATCGACATGGTGGTGGCCAACATCCTGCTGGCGCTCGGCATGCACATGCTGTCGCCGACGACCATCTCCATGCCCTTCAAGTTATTGCTCTTCGTCTTGGTGGACGGCTGGTACCTGATCGCCAAGGGTCTGGTCATCGGCTACCTGTAGGACGCGCGCCATGCATGAACTGACCGTCATCACCCAGCAGGCGCTCTTCCTGGTGCTCATCGCCTCGGCGCCGCCCGTGCTCATCAGCCTCATCGTGGGGTTGATCATCTCGGTCTTCCAGGCCACCACGCAGATCCAGGAGCAGACGCTCACGTTCGCTCCCAAGGTCATCATCGTCTTCGTCGTGCTGGCCATGACGGGGCCCTGGATCGGCCACCAGCTGGTGCGCTTCACCTTCCACGTCTTCGACAGGTTCCCGGCCCTCATCAAATGAACGTCCAGGATGTGCTCTCGAGGTTGACCGAACAGGCCAACCTCTCGCTCGTCATCTTCACGGTGGGACTGCTCCTGTGCCGGATCATGCCGGTGCTGGTGTTCTCGCCGTTCCTCGGCGGCGAGGTGGTGCCCGTCGAGGTGAAGATGGGCGTGGGCGTCCTGCTGTCCATCGTGCTCTTCCCCCTGGTGTCCGACCGCATGGGGGCGCTGCCGACCAACGCGCTGCCCTACATCGCGCTGCTGTTGAAGGAGATCTTCATCGGCGTGTCGCTGTCCTTCATCATCAACGTCATCTTCGACGCGGCGCGCGTGGCCGGCGGCCTGGCGGACACCATGGCCGGCAGCAACAACGCCCAGCTCTACGTGCCGCAGATCGGCCAGCAGGTCTCCCTGTTCGCCAACCTCAAGGTGCAGCTGGCGGTGGTGCTCTTCCTCACGCTCAACGGGCACCACATCATCATCGAGACGCTGGCCGACAGCCTGGTGGCCATCCCGCTGGACGGCTTCCCGAAGTTCAGCTCCGGCTTGTGGCCCTTCTTCGATCTGACCATCCGCGTCTTCGCGGACATGCTGAGCATCGCCCTGGGGCTGTCGGCGCCCATCGTGCTGGCCACCTTCCTCACGGACCTGGCCATGGGCGCCATCAACCGCGTGGCGCCCCAGCTCCAGGTCTTCTTCATCGCCATGGCCATCAAGCCGCTGGTCTCGGTGGTCATCGCCGCCATGGCCATCCAGCTCATCATCGCGCGCTTCCAGCAGGAGTTCGTCTCCATGCTGGAGATGCTGAAGCAGGCCCTGAAGCTCCTCTCTTGAACCCGCGTCCGTCATGTCCGACGAGAAGACAGAAGAACCCACACAAAAGAAGCTCGACGACGCGCGCAAGAAGGGTCAGGTCTGGAAGAGCAAGGACCTGACGGGCGTCTTCGTGTTCCTCGTGGGCCTGGGCGCCTTCAAGAGCAGCTGGGAGAACATCGAGAACGAGCTCAAGACGCTCTTCCGTTTCTCCTTCGCTCAGCTCTCCAAGCCGGAGACGCTGGAGGTGGCCACCTACCACATGATGGAGATGGCCGTGTGGTCGGTCATCATGCTCAGCGCCCCCGTCATCATGGCCGCCGCCGTGGTGGGAGGGCTGGCCGAGTTCCTCCAGGTGGGCTCGCTGTTCACCATGGACACCTTGATGCCGAAGCTGGAGAAGCTCAATCCGCTCCAGGGCATCAAGAACATGTTCTCGAAGAAGACGGTGGTGGAGCTGATCAAGAACCTGGCGAAGATCAGCATCGCCGGCTACGTCGTCTTCGGGGTGGTGCGCGACGCCATGGGCATGGTGGTCCAGACGGCGCGCCAGGACGTGCCCGGCATCATGGCCGTCATGGGCGAGCTGGTGTACCGCGTGGCCGCCCGCGTGGGGCTCGTCTTCCTGCTCTTCTCCATCTTCGACATCTGGTGGCAGCGAAAGTCCTACATGAAGGACATGATGATGTCGAAGGACGAGGTGAAGAAGGAATACAAGGAGAGCGAGGGCGATCCGCACCACAAGGCGCACCGCAAGCAGATGCACCAGGAGATCATGGAGGGCGCCCAGATGGAGGCCGTCAAGGACGCCGACGTGATCGTCACCAACCCGGACCACGTGGCCGTGGCGCTCAAGTACGACCGGGAGAAGGACGCCGCCCCGCGGGTGCTGGCCAAGGGCCTGGATTTCAAGGCGGAGAAGATCAAGGAGATCGCCCGGGGCTCGAACGTCCCCCTGCTGCGCAACGTGCCGCTGGCGCACGCCCTGCTGCGCGTGGACGTGGGCCAGGACATCCCCGAGGAGCTGTACGACGCGGTGGCCGAAGTCCTCAACTTTGTCTACGGCCTGAAGGAAGGCCCGGCCGCGCGCGCGTGACGTGGCCCACACCGGTTATCATCCCGAGCGCCCATGAACGACGAGACGGAGATCGCGATCGCGCTGAAGTACGACAAGGAGAAGGACTCCGCGCCGCGCGTCGTGGCCAAGGGGATGCGCATCAAGGCGGAGAAGATCCGGGAGATCGCCCGCCAGTACAACATCCCCATCATGAAGAACGTGCCGCTGGCCAACGCCCTCTACCGCATCGACGTGGGCAACGAGGTGCCGGAGGAGCTCTACGACGCGGTGGCCGAGGTCCTCAACTTCGTCTACGCCCTGCAACAGGAGCAGCAGGCGGGCGGCCGGCGCTGATGGGGGCTGGACGGCGGAACCCCTTCTGAGGTGAGGTTGCAGCATGGCGAAGATAAACAACCAGCCCCCGAAAGCCCCGCTCTGGCCATGGGGTGGGCCGCGCAGCGTCCGCGAGAAGCTCGTCGACCCGTCGCAGCTCAACCGCAAGAAGCTCAAGAAGGCGGGCAACCCGAAGAACCCGGCGCTGGCCTCGGCGGCGCTGCTGGACTTCATCGGGCCGGCGCATTCCTCCGAGGAGCTGCGGCTGCCCACGCCGCCCAACCCTCGCGACTATGACGCGCCGCTCGAGGGTTTCTCGGACCGCCCCCACCTGGAGTCGGTGGCCGAGCGCGGGGAGAACGAGCAGCGCCAGATGCTGGAGCGCGGCCTGGCCCGCATCAACGCGCCGCCGGACCGCATGGACAGGCTCAAGGCGCTGCTGCAGCGCGAGTCGCAGATGCTGTCGCTGATGGGGCACCTGCACGCCGAGGTGCAGGAGATCCAGCGCCGCATGCGCGAGGAACAGAAGGACGAGGGCTACTAGCGCCATGGCCGCACCCAATCCCAACAACCCCCAGGACGAGGCGAAGCTGGTTGCCGCGCTGCAGCGCTGGGCGGACGGCAAGGCCACCCTGCGCGAGGTGCGGGGCTACACGGACGAGGAGCTCTACGCGATCGCCAAGACGGCCTACTTCTTCTTCTACCAGGGCCGGGTGAACGAGGCGCGCACGCTCTTCCAGGGGCTCTACGCGGTCAACCCCACGGACGCCTACTTTGCCAAGGCGCTCGGAGTGGTAGAGCTCGCCGCGGGCAACGCCCAGGGTGCCCTGGCCGCGTATGACGTCGCCATCAAGCTGGCTCCCAACGACGTGCAGGCCTACGTGGGCCGCGCCGAGGTGAAGCTGGCCCTGGGGCAGAAGGCCCAGGCCGTCGAGGATCTGCGCAAGGCCACGGGCCTGGCCGCCGAGGATGATCCGGTGGTGCGCAAGGCCGAGGCGATGATCGGCGCGCTCTCCCGTCGATAGCAGACTGCCTCGAATTTTCGGAGCGCAGTCGATTTGGCTTCCCGGAAATTCTGGTAAGGTCGTCAATGAGACCCTGGCTCCCGTCCTAATCAGGAGGAAGTTGCTTCCATGTCGACGAAAGATTCGAAGGCCCCGCCGATCGCCGTCCCCCAGGAGACCCCTGAGATGATCGCTCGGCGAGGCAAGATCCTCGCGGAGTTCGAGAAGCAGTCCAAGAGCGCTCAGGGCAACATCCGGGCCTGCATGCTCAAGTCCATCCAGGTGCTCAAGGCCATGGAGCCTTCGGTGCCGCTGGACGAGCGGCTCTACCAGGACTTCACCGAGGCCTTCGTGCGCCTGTCGAAGGATCCGGCGGCCATTCCTCCTCCTGAGATCTTCATGACGCTCCTCGAGTACATGCAGGAGCGCATCACGATGCTCTCGCCGCAGTACGCGGCGGTGGCGGCCGAGCACGACATCAAGGTTCCGGCCACCAAGGCCCCCGAGGTGGCCGCGGCGGCCGCTGCGGCTCCTGCTCCGGCTCCGGCGGCTCCTCCTCCTGCTCCGGCGGCCAAGACCGCCAAGGATGGCTTCGAGTCGAGCGGCCCGGCGAAGAAGAAGCCGATGTCCCTGGGCGGAGACGACACGCCGCCGCCTCCCAGCACGGAGACGTCTCCGGAGGCCAAGAAGAAGCAGGAGCTCGAGTCCTTCAAGACGTGGATGAAGAATCCGGCCCTGGGGAAGATGAAGGGCTGATCCGCTGGCATGTGACTTCGCGGATCAGAAAAGACGAAACTCCGCGAGGGACGGGCCGATAATCAGGGTGTAACGGTACTTTTTCCGCAAACGAATTTTCGGAGGATTCAGCCATGGGCAGCATTGCGAGCATCGCGAACCAGGTCAGCAGCAACATCACCGGGCAGATGACGAGCGTCCAGCGGGAC
>NZ_JAHXBG010000052.1 GCF_020103725.1 Hyalangium gracile
TCGAGCCCCGTCACCGGGAAGCCGGCCTCGGCGAACGCCATGCCCAGCGGCAGCCCCACGTAGCCCAGACCCACCACGCCCACTTTTGCTTCCCGCTTGCGAATCAGGTTCACCAACGGGCTGACCATTACGCGCATCGTCGCACCCTCCGAATGAGGCGCCGTGGGACACGGTTCGTCTCGATTGAAGCGGCGCAGAGGCTGCGCACGCGGCTCGGCCTCCACCACCCCGTCTCGAGGGCCGTCCGGTGAGTCAGGGTGAACAGTCGAAGGACAGGGCAGGCGAGCGCGCGGATCACCCAGGGGAGACAGGCGGGGGAGTGGCGCACGGGTCGTTCGCCGGTGGCGTGCACTCCCGTCGCGGGTCCCCGAGCAGACAGGCCCATGTCGCCGCGCACCATCGGCGAGCGATACATGTCTCAACGTGCGAGACGGAATTTGATTGTTGGACACACGTTCTGGTGACCCGTGAACGCACTCCCGCGTTCCCATCGCAGGGTAACGGTCCGTGCAAGCGGGCGGTTACGCCAAGGACACACCACTGATGTTGGACTTCTGTCGTCGAAGCACCCGTGGCCTCGCCATGTCCTCTCTGCTGGTCACCTCCCTCCTGCTGGGAGTGGCTTGTGGTCCCAACGGCGAGCTGGAGGACTCCAGCGAGCTGGCAACTCTCACCCCCGAGGAGTCTGGCGAGGCAACGTCGCCCGCCACCCCCGATGACTCCGCGGAAGTACCGGAGCCTGCTCCCGTCGACCTGAGCGACGAGGAGCTGCCCGTACAGGAGGATGCGCTCGGGAGCGCGACTCCGAGTGTGGATTCGGGCACCGTCAACCCGGCTGCCGTCACGCTGCGTACGGTCGCAGGCTGGGAGCAGCTGTTCCTCGGCCGCTGGAACACCGAGCACAACTCGATCTACCTGCCCATGAGCCGGTCGCTCGACAGCTGGCAGTTCTACAACCTCGGCTATGGCATCGACGCCAACACGGCGATGTATCGAGCCACCGGGAAGACCCAGTACCTCGATCGGGCGCTGCAGTACGTGAACAACGTGGTCGCCAACGCTCGTGTCTCCTCCTCGCTCGGCAGCAACTTCCGCGACTCGTACCTGGGCTGGAAGACGACGCGCGCCGAGGTCGTCAACCAGGAGGTTCCCCTCTATGAGAGCTACTGCTGGCGCTATGTGACGCGCCTGCTGCGCGTCATCCGTGAGACGCCGGCGCTGTATGCCAACCCGACGTACCGCAACCAGTACGAGAACCTGCTCGCCTTCACGGAGAGGAACATCTTCGAGAAGTGGTACACGCGCGGTGCGAACGCGTACATCTACCGGGCTCGCACGCACATGGCGGCGCACTGGGCCGCCATCGCGATGAACCTGTCTCGCATGACGACCGATGCCACGCGCCGCGCGCGGTACACCACGGTGGTCAGCAACATCAACCGGGACATGCCGAACAACACCTCCTCGCTGCGCCAGCAGATGCGGACGAGCACGGTGAACCCGGCCGCCTACTTCTGGAGCGACGTGTGGGGCTCCACGGCCCGCCCGGGCCAGGACGTGTCCCACGGCAACAACCTCATCGCGTACCTCGTGGAGGCCCACGAGGCGGGCATCGAGTGGACGGCGGATGACATGCGCCGCTTCACCACGACGTTCAACTCGCTCATCTGGCCCTCGGCCGGCCGCTACGCCTACTACGTGGACGGCTCGGGCAACGGCAATGGCTGGTTCAACGACGGCCTGATCAAGCTCGGCCGCTACGACGCCAACGTGCAGCGCCGTCTCGAGTCGCACACCGTGGGCCAGAACATCCAGTTCTACGCCAACGGGGCGCTCAACGCGCGCATCCTGTCCGGACAGCCCACTCCGTAGTCGGGCCAACACAGAGCCCTCCCTCCCGCCGGAGAGCGCGGGAGGGGGGAGGTGCGCAGACTCCTGGGCTGCCGGGCCCTCACCCGGACCCCGCCGCCCAGGAGTCCCGCATGTCTCAGCGAATCTATCTGTCGTCGCCTCACCTGGGCGCTCTCGAGCGCGGCTACGTCAACGAGGCCTTCGCGAGCAACTGGATCGCTCCGCTGGGGCCCCACGTGGATGCGTTCCAGGCGGAGTTCGCCCGCTGCGTCGGCGCGCCACATGCGCTCGCGCTGAGCTCTGGCACGGCCGCGCTGCACCTGGCCCTGCAGCTGGTGGGCGTCGGCCCGGGGGACGAGGTGCTGGTGAGCACGCTCACGTTCTCGGCCTCGGTGAACCCCATCCGGTACCTGGGGGCCCGCCCCGTCTTCCTCGACAGCGAGCGCACCTCCTGGAACATGGACCCGAACCTCCTGAGCGAGGAGCTCGAGGCCCGGGGCTGGGCGGGCAGGCTGCCGCGCGCCGTCATCGTGGTCCACCTGTACGGGCAGAGCGCCAACCTCGACCCCATCCTGGATGTCTGCGATCGCTACGGCGTGCCCGTGGTGGAGGACGCGGCCGAGGCCCTGGGGAGCACGTACAAGGGGCGCATCCCTGGCACGCTGGGCCGGGTGGGCATCTACTCCTTCAACGGCAACAAGATCATCACCACCTCGGGGGGAGGGATGCTGGTGTCGCACGACGAGGTGCTCGTCCAGCACGCGCTCAAGCTCTCCACCCAGGCGAGAGATCCGGCGCCGCACTACCAGCACTCCGAGATCGGCTACAACTACCGGCTGAGCAACGTGCTGGCGGCGATCGGCCGGGGGCAGCTCCGGGTATTGGAGGACCGGGTGGCCGCCCGGCGCAGGAACTTCGCGTTCTACGAGCAGGCCCTCGCTGGAGTGCCAGGCATCTCGTTCATGCCCGAGGCCCCGTGGGGACGGCACACCCGCTGGCTGACGACGCTGACGATCGATGCCGCGGAGTTCGGCGCGGACCGGGAGGCGGTGAGGCTGGCGCTCGAGCGGGAGAACATCGAGGCCCGGCCCGTGTGGAAGCCCATGCACCTGCAGCCAGTCTTCTCGTGCTTCGAGCGGCGCGGGGGGCACGTGGCGGAGGAGCTGTTCGAGAACGGGCTCTGCCTGCCGTCCGGCTCCAACCTCACCCAGGAAGAGCTCGCCCGGGTGGTGGAGGTGGTGCGGGCGGTGCCTCGGCGAGCCCTGCGCTCGGTCCACTGAGCCCGCCGTCGCCCGCTTCCCCCCGCGCCTCCGCTGCTTCAGCGGATGGCGCGGCACCGCTCCACGGGCGGGGTGGCGCTGCTCGGCACGAGCTGGGGCCGGGCCTGCGTGGAGCTGCCGAGGAACTTGAACATCGTGGCGTCTCCCTCGAAGGAGATGCCCTGGCGCTGCACGACGCGCAGGAGCGTCAGCATGAGGATCTTCAGGTCCAGCGCCAGGCTCCAGTGGTCCACGTACCAGACGTCGAGCCGGAACCGATCGTCCCAGCCCAGCGCGTTGCGCCCGTTCACCTGGGCCCAGCCGGTGATGCCCGGCAGCACGTCATGGCGCCGCGCCTGCTCGGCGGAGTAGCGCGGCAGGTACTCGACGAGTAGCGGGCGGGGACCGACCAGGCTCATCTCTCCGCGGAGCACGTTCCACAGCTGGGGGAGCTCGTCCAGGCTGGTGGCGCGCAGGAAGCGGCCGACACGGGTGAGGCGCTGCCCGTCGGGGAGCAGGTTGCCCTCCGCGTCCCGGGTGTCGAGCATGGTGCGGAACTTCACCAGCTGGAACAGCTTGCCCCCACGGCCCGGGCGCACCTGACGGAAGAGGACGGGGCCTCCCATCGTGGCCCGGACGAGCAGCGCCGTGGTGGCCATCACCGGGGAGAGGCACAACAGCCCCACGCCCGCGGCCAGCCGATCGATGAAACGCTTGAGGAACAACCCCACTCCAGCCTGTCGCTGCATACGTTCACACTCCTGAATTGGGAGGGATTGGAGGTCGAAGCTGGATGTCGTCCTTTGATCTCACTACTCCCCCCAGAGCCAGAGACCGGCGTCGACGCGCCAACACCCACACCTGCTACCCCGACGGAGCCGTGCTCACCGCCTGCGGGCCGATGCGCCTCCAGGCCCGCAGCGTGAGCCAGGCGCTGGCCCCCACCTCGACGAACCAGCCCAGCGCCAGGGCCCACGCCGCGCCCAGGGGGCCCACGGAGGGCACCCACACCGCGCTGCCCAGCGCGACCACCGCGATGGAGGCGGCGAGCATCAGCGCCTGCGCCTTGAGCTCCCTCGCCGCCGTGAGGCCGACCTGGAGGCTCACGCAGACGTACTCCAGGGCAGCGGCGCCCATCAGCCAGACGAACAGCTGGAGGTTTCGCGCATAGGCGGCGCCGTAGAAGAGCGTCAGCGCCCAGCGCCCCAGCAGCGCGGCGCCGGCAATCGAGCAGACGCCCACCAGCGCCGCCCCACCCGTGAAGCCCGCGAGCGCGCGGCCGTAGCGGCGCTGATCGCCCGCCACGTAGTAGCGCCCCAGCCGAGGGCTCACCGCTTGTCCGAGCGCCTGCACCACCCGCCCTCCCAGCGCCGTGAAGTAGGCGAGCGCGGCATACATGCCCAGCTCCGCCTGACCGAAATGCGCCTCCAGCACATACCGGGGGATATTGGGGCGCAGGGAGCTCAGAAGGGAGGTGATCCCGAGCGCGTACGCGAGCCCCAGCAGGCTCTTCAGGCGCACGGACTGATCGCGCCAGGGGGCCCTCCACAGCGGGCGCCAGGGTGATGCCCCGCCGAACTCACGCCGGTACGCCTGCGCATCGAAGAGGAGGAGCACGATGGCCCAGGAGAGCCCCAGGGCGGCCACCGCGACGACGGTGCTCCCCGTCACCTTGAGGGCGAGCGCCACGAGCACCACCGAGAGCACGCTCTTGGCGATGAGCGAGCGGGCGATGAGGCTCATCCGCTCGGCGCGTTGCAGGGCGCCGTAGAACACCTCGCTGAGGGCCTCGAAGCCCTTGGCCACGGCCAGCAGCGCGATGACGAGGCGGGCGCGCGCCGGGTACCCCGCCACCAGCGCGATGGCGCAGCACAGCACCACGCCCGCCAGGACGGTGAGCAGCATCAGCCCGAGGTAGTGCTCGAAGCCGTACGCGCCCTGGGCGTCCGTGGCCTGGAGCGTGCGCAGCTGCATCCGCGCCAGGAGCATCACCGGGGCCGTGATGGCCAGGCCGAGGGCGAACTCGCCCAGCAGCTCCATGGTGCCGAGCCGGGCGTAGATGACCAGCACGCCCCACTGGGCGAGCGCGTACACCAGCCCCGCGGCGAGCGTCCACGCGAAGTTCCCGCCCAGTGACCTGGCGCGAAGCCACCTCACGCACGGCCTGCCGCGCGCTGCAGCACCTCGGCCAGCTTGCGAGCCGCGGAGTCCGCCGAGAAGCGCTCCACGCCGAGCCGCCGGGCCCGCGCTCCCGCCTCGGTGAGCCACCGGGTGTCGCGGACCTTGTTCACCAGCAGGTCCGCCGCGGCCTGGACGTCCCGGGGCGGCAGGCACAGGCCGATCTGCTCCTTCTCGATGAGCTCCGCCTGCCAGCCCCCGTGGTTGATGGCCAGCGGCCGGCCGGCGGCGAGCGCGTCGAAGACCTTGTTGGCGGAGTTGTCATACATGCACGGCGCATCGGTGACGAACGAGGTGGCGATGGTGGCCGCGGAGAGCACCGCGGGCATCTCCGCCTTGGGCACGGCGGGCAGGAAGAAGAGGTTGCGGTTGCGCACGCAGAGCAGCTCGGAGAGGGCGTGCAGCGTGCTCTCCTCCCGCCCCTGTCCCATGATGACGAAGCGCACCTCCGGGTCCCGCCGCAGCATCTCCGCGGCGAGCCGGACCATGTAGTCGAGCCCGTTCACCAGGCCCAGGGTGCCCGCGTACAGCACCATGGGCCGATCCCCGAGCCACTCGTACTTCTGGCGGAACGCCTCGCCCACCGAGGCGGAGACGAAGAAGCGCTCCGGGTCGCACAGGTTGGGGATGACGGTGATCTTCTCCGAGGCCACGCCCGCCGCCTCCACCCCCGCCTTCATCCCTGGCGAGAGCGCGATGATGTGCGCCGCCCCCGCGTAGGCGGTCTTCTCGAGCAGCTGGGCGGCCAGGATCGCCGGGCGGCTCTTGAGCGCGCCGATCGCGATGGGGATGGCGGGCCAGAGATCCCTCACCTCGAAGACCATGGGCCTGCGGTTCCAGCGCGAGGCGAGGATGCCGGGGACGGCGATGGTCAGCGGCGTGCTCGTGGCGAAGACCACGTCACCCTCGAGCTGCATGGCCCGGTGCGCGGAGTTCACGGCGAAGCGACCGAAGGCGCGCATGCGCTCCGCGTACTGCATCGAGTTGGAGTAGGGCACCGGGAGCCAGTGCACGCGGATGCCGCTCTCGTTCGTCACCCTCCAGCCCTGTGCGCCATCGCCGGGGCGGGTGTCCGAGGTCACCATGTGCACCTCGTGGCCCATGTCGACCAGGCGCCGGGCGAGCTCGTAGGACCGCGTCCCACCGTGCATGGAGGGCGTGTTGAAGTACTGGTGGAGGTAGACGATCTTCATGTCAGGTGGCTCCGTGGACGGCGGGGTGGGCGGGGGGCGAGGGGAGGGCGGGCATCGCTGCTCTCGCGGCCGAGGTGCACGCGGACAGCGTCAGCAGCAGGTAGAGCGACCGGCTGTCGTAGAGGTCGCCGCTGGACTGGCTGCCGATCAGGATCAGCACCGCCGCGCCGATGGTGGCTCCATCGAGGCCGTGGCGCCCTCGGAACGCCGAGAGGAGGAAGGCGAGCAGCACCCACCCGAGGAGCGCCAGGCCCAGCGCGCCGCCCTCGCAGAACACCTCGAGGAAGAGGTTGTGGGGATAGACGCCGAGCTCCAGCGCGGGGAACGCGGCGAGCCCGGCTCCCATGACCGGATGGTCGAGCCCGAGCGCATACGCGGAGGCATACAGACGCTCCCGCCCGGACAGGTACACCTTGCTCTCCGAGGACTCGCCTCCTTCGTACTTCAGGGTCAGCCGGAGGAAGCGCTCCTCCACGGCGCGGTTCAGCGCCTTGCCCAGGGGCGAGAACGTGGTGGCCGCCGCGACGGCGAGCGTGGCGAGCAGCGACAGGACGACGAGCCGGCGCAGCGGCACCCGCCCCACCACGAGGAACGTCAGGAGGCCCGCGAGGATGGCGCCCGTTCCTCCCCGTGAGCCGGTGAGCAGCGCGAGGAGCACGCCGGTGGCCGCGATCGGAATCCAGAGCCACGCCCGCCCCCGGCGCTGCCAGAAGTACAGCGCCCCGAGCGCGAGCAGCCCCATGAGCCGGGCGAAGACGTTGGGGCCGCCGCCCAGCACGGCCAGCCGCGCGCCGCCGCCCGAGCTCAGCAGCTGGCGCACCCCGGCGAGGGCCAGCAGCGCCGTGGCCGCCACGATCACCATCCAGAAGGCGCTGCGCATCCGCTCCGCGGACTGGCGGACCGCGGCGAGCCCGAAGCTCAAGGTCATCACGGTGACCAGGCCGAGCTCGTAGAGCTTCTCCAGGGCCATCCCCGTGTCGGGAGCCCAGAGCGTGCTCAGGCCCATGTAGCCGAAGAACAGGAGCAGCGCCGTGGAGAGCCGTGGATCGAGGCGCGTCTCGCCCGGCCTGGCTCCTCGGTGGGCGAGGTGGACCAGCCCCACGGACGCGAGCAGCACTCCCCCCACGACGAGCCACAGCCTCGGCTCCAGGAAGGGATCCGGATCGGTATCCGCGGACACCAGCCGGTGGAGGCCCCACCGGCCCGAGAGCACGTAGAGCGCGGCGATGAGCGCCAGTCCTGTGCACCGGATCCGATTCACGGGTGGCTCCAGCTCTTGCTCAGCTCGCGGTGGGGTACTCGTACTGATAGATGCCGCTGGCGGCGCTGCCTCGGAGCGAGCGCGGCACTCCGTTGAGGATGACGCCCTGCACCGGGACGCCGCTCTGCTCGAGCCGGTGGACGGTCGCGGCGAGCTCGCGCATCGAGTGGGTGGCCGCGCGCACCACGGCGAGGTTCACGCCCGCGTGCCGCCCCACGAGCGCCGCGTCGGTCACCGCCAGGATGGGCGGTGTGTCGATGAGAATGACGTCGTACTCGGCCGACAGGCTCGCCACGAGCTCCCCGAACTTGTCGCTCAGCAGCAGCTCGGAGGGGTTGGGAGGAACGGCGCCGGCGGGCAGGAAGGACAGGCGCTGGCGGGGATCCTTCAGGACGGCCTTCTCCAGGAGCACGGTGCCACCGAGGAGCTCGGCGAGGCCCTGGGGGCGCTCGAGCCCGAAGCAGCGGTGGAGCCAGCCTCCGCGCAGGTTCGCGTCCACGAGCAGCACGCGCTTGCCGGAGTCCGCCAGCACCCAGGCGAGGTTGATGGAGACGAAGGACTTGCCGGAGCCAGGGTTGGGCCCGGTGATGGCGACCACGTTGTTGCTCGAGGACTCCAGCGCGAGCAGGAGGCGGGTGCGCAGGCCGCGCACGCTCTCGATGACCAGGTCATGCGGGTGCGTTCTGGCGAGGATGGCGAGCCCGCCGTGAGCCGTCTCCTGCTTCTTCCGGGTCCACTGCGACTGGTGCTGGCTGAACGGGAGGGTGGCAAAGACGGGCACGCCGAGCTCGGCCTCGACCGCGGCGGGGGCCGAGACGCCCCGGTGGAGCCCCTGGCGCGCGAAGGCGAGCGCGACGCCGAGCGCCAGCCCCAGCAGGAGGCTGACCGCGAGCACCCCAGGCTTGCTGGGGCGCACCGGGGCGCGCGTCACCACGGGCTCATCGAGGATCCGGGCGTTGCCGAAGGTGCTCGCCTTCAGCACCCGGTACTCCTGGGCCTTGTTGTTGAGCTGGAGGTAGAGCTCGTTGGCCACCTTCACGTCCCGCATGAGCCGGGCCGACTCGAGCTCCGCGCTGGGCAGGCTCTTGAGCTGGGTGTTCAGCGCGGCCTCCTCCGCCCGCAGCCTCGCCAGCTTGCGAGTCGTGGCGATGAGGATCGGGTGGTTCTCGGTGAAGCGCTGCCGCAGCTCGGAGCGCTCCAGGAGGAGCGCCGAGAGCGATTTCTCGACGTCGGCGCTGCGCTCCAGCAGCGACTGGGTCTCCATCCCGAGATCGACGTTCCCCTTGCCCGCGCGGTGGCTGCTCAGGGCCGCCTCCGCTCGCTCCACCTCCTGGCGCAGGCCCGGCAGCTGGGTGTCGAGGAACTTCAGCGTCTTCTCGGCATCCTCGCTCCTGCGCTCGACGTTGTAGCGGACGTAATGGCGAGTGATGGCCTCGAGCGTCGCGGCGATTCCATTCGGGTCCTGGCCCTCGAGCGTCACCGTGAGGATGCCGGTGTTGAGGCCCTTCTCGGTCAGGCGCAGGGTGCCTTGCAGCTCCTCCAGCACCGCGAGGCGGGAGCGCCGCTTCACCCAGAAGCGCGTCTCCGGGCGGGCCTGGAGCTCGGAGACGAGGAGCTCCAACTGCTGGGAGGCGCCCGTGGGTGTCGCGGCGGGGGTACCCACGCTCCCGCTGAGGAGCGGCTCGGAGTCCGGACCGAGGAGCGTGTACGTGCCGTTCCTTCCCGCCACCAGGGTGAGCGGGAGGTCCTCCAGCTCCGGCGGAACGATCACGCGCTCCACCTGGATGCGCTCGCCTCCCCAGGCGAAGCCCTCCAGGCCCCACAGGGGCGCGCTGGCGAGCCCCGAGCCTCGGTGGGCGCGGGCGCGCATGGCGCCGATCAGCGGGAAGTACCGTGGCCCCTCGGCCACGTCCAGCCGCAGCTCGTCGATGACCCTGCCCAGCAGCGTTCGCGAGCTGAGGATCTCGATCTCGGTGGAGGTCTCCCCGGACAGGTGCTCGAGCAGCTGGTCGAGCTCTCCGAGGCTGCTGCCCTTCTGCTCGATCTGCAGGATGGCGTTCGCGCGATAGACGGGCGTCGTGGTGGCCAGGTACACCACGCCCGCCAGGAGCGTCAGGGCCATCGTCACGGCGATCGTCCCGCGGTGCTCGATCAGGATGGCCAGATGACTGCTCAGGTCGAGCGCGTCATCGGTCGCTGCCGAGCTGGAGCGGGCGTTGGCCTTGGAGCCGGGGTTGCTCGTCATGGGGTCTGCAATATGACGGCTGTGTTCCCAGCATCCATCGCCTGCCAGAGCAGCTGAACTGTTGGCTGGATCTGGCTAATGATTCGGTTCCAGCGCGTCAAGTTGTGCGCCGAGACGAACACGACGTCGCGAGGTTGAAGCTGGAACTGCGTGGCGAGCAGGAGCGCGTCCGGCGACTGGGCATCGAGCTTGAAGATGGAGGGCCGATCGAAGCTCCCGCGGATCACGTAGACCTTCGCCGGGTTCGAGCTGACCGGGTCGAAGCCCTCGCTGTCGCCGATGGCCTCCGCGAGCGTCATTCGCCCCTTCACCATCACGCGCGAGGAGGGCTTGCGGACCTCGCCCAGCACGAAGACCTTGTTGCGGCTCCGATCGGGGATGTTGAGGATGTCTCCGTCCTGCAGGAGCCAGTTCTGGCTGACGTCTCCCTGTTCGTAGAGGGCTTGCAGGTCGAGGCTGTATGCCTTTCCGCCACGGTTGAGGGTCACCTGGCGCAGGTCGGCCTCGGGTGTGAGCCCTCGCGCCTGGCTGATGGCGTCCTGGACTCGCAGCGGCACGTCCGTGATGGGGATGCTGCTGGGGGCGACCACCTCGCCGGTGACCTGGACCTTCTGTCCTCGAAAACCCACCACGCGCACGTCGAGCTGGGGTCGCTCGATGGTGTGGGACAGCCGCTGCATCAGCAGCTCGCGGATCTCGCGCAGCGTCTTGCCCGCGACCTCGATCACGCCGACGTGGGGGTAGAACATCGTCCCGTCCGCGGCCACCGGGTGGCCCGTGGCCTCGGCGGGGCGGAACTCGCCGGCCGGGATGGTGAGCTCGGGGTGATCCCAGACGATGACGCTGAGCACGTCATGCGGAGTCACCCGGTAGTCATAGCCCGTGGCGACCGTGGCCAGCGGGTCCTGCTTCGGGGCGGGGCGCTCCTGGACGCGCTCCGCCTGCTGTCTTCTCAGCAGCTCCGCGTCGATGGGGATGATCTCGGGTGCCGGCTCCGTGCCTCCATCCGTCTGGCGGGCGTACCGCTCCCGGTATGCATCCTCATCCATGTGCATGCCCGGGCCCCACGCGCACGCGCTCAAGCAGAGCAGCCCGGTCAGTAGCAGGACCCGCCTCATCAACGACCTCCGGAGAAGTTCGATTCTTGGGAACGCGCGGCGCACGCGTAAACCGACGCGCGTGCTGGCTGTCTGGAAGGGAATAGGCTGTCGCGGACGGATGACAGATCACCTGCCCCGCGGGGCTGATCCTTCCAGGGAGGACTTCATGCCTCGCCAGTCAGCCGGTAGTACGTGTGCGGGCGATGCCAGCGGATGAATGTCTGCGCCAGGGTGTTCATGCTCCACTTGATGGGCACGGGGTCCACGATGAACCCCATGTCGTCCTTGAACTGACCCAGCTTGGGCGCCTCGCGTGAGTCCAGACCGCCCACGAGGGTGCGCACGCTGCCGAGCCGGCGGCAGATCTGCGCGAACTCGAAGACGAGGCCGGTCGAGATGTTGGTCGGCAGCGCCCACGTGGCGTAGTAGGCGTTGACGCCATACGCCACCCCGTCGACGACGTATCCATCGAGGTAGCCGCCGAGCTTTCCGTCGATCAAGCCCGCGAGCACGCACCAGTGGTTTCCCTGGAAGTATTTACGGATGCTCGAGAGGTATTGCTCGCGGGTGGGAGGCTTCTTGTGCCGGGTCCGTGACAGCGCATCCACGACGGTGTCGTAGCCCTGCTCGCTCAAGAGCCTGGGGCCGGTCACCTGGACGATGTGGACGAGGCGCTGACACTTCCTGAGCTTGTTCCTGCGGTTCGAGGAGAGGCTGTCGACGCCGTAGCTCTCGAGGTCGGGCAGCCTCACGACGGGCACCGTGCCGTTCGCGGCGCTGGAGGACTCCGGCTTCAGCGCGGCGCGGAAGCCCCAGCTCAGCGGAGTGGGGCGGGTGGCTTCCTCGGGAGTCAGCCGCGCCAGCAGGTGCACGGGCTGGAAGAACCCCGGAGCTCCTGTCTGCTCCCAGTAGCGAGCGCCGTGACGGATGACCCGCACGCCTTCGGCGATCCGGCGCTCCGCCAGCTCCTTCTCCGACAGCACCGCGAAGCCTGCCTCTGAAGCGTCACGCACCTGGGGATCCACCATGGCCATTCAGATCTCTCCGCACGAAGCCAGCCCTGGCTGACTGGCTCTGAAGACAGCCAGGGCGCTGAGCACTCATTGCGCAAGCCTTGGCGTGATCACAAGGCCACACGGCGGATTGGGACGTCAGGGCGGGGCAGGTTGTGAATTGGCGGAATCCGCCTCGGTCCCGAGGGCAGGGAATCGTCGGGAATACGTGACGCTTGTCGCGCCCGCCGAGTCGGGGTGTGATGTCCGGTATGGCACTTCTCGAGTCCGACTACCTGGATCAGTTGGAGCAGGCCGCGACGCGAATCCCCGATGCCGCGGAGTACGCGCGAGCGGAGGCGATGATCCAGAGTTTCCAGAAGCGCTTCCCACCCGATCGCCTGCGCAGGCTCGAGGGCATGGAGCTGCTCGAGGAGCTCCATGGCCGCGAGGGGCGCGACTGCTTGGCCTACTGGCTGGAGTTCCGAGACGACGAGCAGTTCCGAGCCCAGCTCTTCGGCAGCATTCGCGGAGGCTCGGCGCTCAAGTTTGGCATCTACCAGCGCGCCGAGGACGGAGGCTGGTACCAGCACGGCGGCGAGGCCGCGACGCAGCGCAAGCTGTCCCTCGACGAGGCCATCTCCATCGCCGAGCAGCAGCGCGATCAGTTCCTGGCCGCTCGCGAGGTCATCGCAGCCCTCCCCACGAATCCTGACTCGGAGGCCTATCGCAGGCTACAGGAGCGCATCCAGAAGGCCGCGCCCGACCTGTTCCACCTGGCGTTCCTCCACAAGTACCTGTTCCTGCAGTTCCCTGATCGGATCGACGACTACCACTCGGTCGATCATCAGGTTCATCATCTGCTCCAGATGGGGAGCCGCCCACCGGAGGAGGGGCTCTATTCCGCGGCAGGCTTGTTCGTCTCGGCCTGGCAGCAGCTCCGCGAGCGTCGGCCGCTCGGGATGCCGCTCTTCACCCACTTGCTGAACACCGTGAACGGAACCCCCTTCCACACCTGGCGGATTGGTACGCGGGAGGGCAACACCGGCGAGAGCCAGTGGGCCAAGATGATTCGAGGCTCCTACGTCTCGGTCGGTTGGCCGGCCCTGGGGGATCTGCACCAGGTCGTCGCGGGGCGCACGGGCTCGGATGCCAAGGAAGCCATCCGCGAGGCGCTGGCCAGACACTATCCCACCACCATTCCGCAGCAGCGTGGGAAGGAGACCAACCAGCTCTGGAGTTTCTTCCAGCGCATCCAGGAAGGGGACCAGATCTTCGCGGCCGATGGACAGACCATCCTGGCCATCGGCCGTGTGAAGGGGCCCTACTACCATGTTCCGGGCGAGGTGTTTCCCCACCAGCGGAGCGTGGAATGGCTCTCTCAAGAGTCTTTTGCCTCTCCGGATCGGAGCGGCCTGCAGACCACGGTCTATCGGCTCGACAATGCGTATGACGTGCTCCTTGCTGGTGTTCGCCACCTCCGGAGGGTGAAGCCGCCGGCTCCTCCTCCCAAGCCTCCTCCTCCGCTCGAGAAGATCCTGGGACGCATCGATGAGGAGCTGCGGCGAAAGGGCCAGGTAGTGCTGTACGGGCCGCCGGGAACAGGCAAGACATGGCACGCGCTGCGCGCCGCCGAAGAGCTGGCCGCGCGGGGGACGTTCGGCAGGAGCAAGGATGAGCTCTCGGAGGCGCAGCGCTCGGGCCTGCGAGGGATGGGGGAGAAGGATGCGCAGCGAATCTGGATGTGCACCTTCCATCCCGCCTATGGCTATGAGGAGTTCGTTGAGGGGCTGCGACCCCAGACGGTCTCAGGCACTCTCGGCTTCGAGCCGCGTCCAGGACTGTTCCGCCGGGTCTGCGCGTCCGCGAGGAAGAACCCCCAGCAGCCACACTTCCTGCTCATCGACGAGTTCAACCGCGGCGATGTCGCCCGGATCTTCGGAGAGCTGTTGACACTGCTGGAGCTGGACAAGCGCGGAAAGGTCTCCATCGAGCTGCCGTTCTCGGGAGAGCGCTTCACCGTGCCTCCCAACGTCCTGCTCATCGCCACGATGAACACGGCCGACCGCTCGATCGCGCTCCTCGACAGTGCCTTGCGTCGCCGCTTCGGCTTCATCGAGCTGCTGCCCGACCCGGAGGTGTTGGCGACGGCCCAGGCTGGAAGAGTGATGCTCAGACCTCTTCTCAAGAAGCTCAACGAGCGGCTGGTCCAGCACTTGCGCCATGACGCGCGCAATCTCCAGGTCGGCCACTCCTTCTTCCAGCGCGATGGCAGCCCTCTGAGCGACTTCGCCGATCTGCGCCGGGTGTTGCGCCACGAGATCGTGCCGCTCCTGCAGGAGTACTGCTACGACCAGCCCGAGCTGCTGCGACAGATCCTGGGTGAGAAGTTCCTGGCTTCGTCCTCTCGCGAGATCTGGGACGAGCTCTTCACGGGGACCCACGATGACGCGCTGCTGACTGCGCTGGAGAGCTGGGACCCGTCCATCATCGTCAGCGAGGCCCGTGATGCGGATGATGCCTCGGGCGAGGGCGAGGATGCCGCAGAGCCCAGCTAGCGTGGTTCTCGATGAGTGGCAGCGGCTCGAGGCTCCGGCTGAAGCCAGGCTCCGCGGCCTGAACTTCGAAGATCGGGCCATCGAGAGAGCATCCCGTTCGCTGACGGAGCACGGGTTCCTTCGCATCCAGGAGAACCGTCACGGGCTCTCCATCCAGGCACGGCAGCATGTCGGCGTCGTGCAGGTGGGGCCCCTGCAGATCATCGTGCGGCCGAAGCTGCCTCCCAGGGATCTGTGGCACATCCTGATGTATGGGCTGGGGCTCGATACGGTGGAGCGCCAACTGCCCGTGGACATCAAGCTCCCCGAAGCGGAGTTCGTCGATCTGCTCGCCCTGGCGCTCCTGGCGGAGGCGGACACGCTGTGGCGGCGGGGGCTCCGTCGCGGTTACCAGTCGCGCAACGAGTGGTTGGCCTCCCCTCGGGGGAGGATCGACATGGCACGGCTCGCGGCGGCGGCGCCCCTCACGGAGGCGGCGCTGCCTTGCCGCCACCATGTTCTGTCCATGGACACGCTGGAGAACCAGGTCGTGCGCGCTGGGCTGGCCCTGGCGTCGCGGATGGCGCACTCGCTATCCGTGAGGGCCGCGCTGGTCCAGGCCGAGCGGCGGTGGGGCGAGGTCTGCGGGCAGGTGCCCCTGAACGGTGCCCGGTTGCGGCAGGTCGAACGGGCTCGGAACCGTCTCACGTCCGCCTATGCTCCGGCCCATCGACTGGTCGCGCTGCTCCACGAGGGGCTCGCTCTCCCCGACACTCTGGAAGACATCGCTCCCGGTAAGGCCACGATTCCCGGCTTCCTGTGGAACATGGCCCTGCTCTTCGAGCGGTTCGTCACCCGCTTCCTGCAAGAGCACCTGCGGGAGGAAGAGGTGAGCAGTCAGACGAGCCTTCACGGGCTCTATCGCGTCGTCCAGCCGTCCTCGGGCATCGGCGTTCCACTGCCTCGCCCGGACATGCTCGTTCGGAGGAACAAGAAGGTGGTCGCGGTGCTGGACACCAAGTACCGGGATCTCGCCGCCCGGGGCATCACGCGCGAGATCCTGTACCAGATGTCCGTCTATGCCGTGGCGTACGCGGGCGGGCAGGAGGCGGCTCCCGTTCCAGCGATTGCCCTCTACCCGCGGGAGACCTCACACGAGGACATCATCTACGCGTTCCGCCACGGCCTTCACGGCGGCGAGAGCCCCATCATCCTGCGCGCCGTGGACTGGGCCGAGGCCAGTCGCGCGCTGAGGGCGCAGGCTTCCCAGGCGGACCTGCAGCGCATCGCCCGGAGCTGGGTGAGGAGCTGAGCAGGTCCGAAGGCAGGGGGCTTGAGTTCGCCCCCGCGTCCGGTCTGCGCCCCTGCCGGGCGGAACCTGTTCGAACTGGTCTGCTTGTGAGCCTGTCGAAATAAGCTGTAGGGTAACGTAGGAGGTAGGTGACAAGGGGATCGACTTGGAAGGTAGGGC
>NZ_JAHXBG010000054.1 GCF_020103725.1 Hyalangium gracile
CTTCGAGAAGCTCCAGCGCGAGCAGGCCTACCAGGCGCGCCAGGCCAGCAGCTCCGCGCAGCGAGAGCACAAGCGCATCGAGCGCAACCGCACCCTGGCGGGGTGGAGCCACTCGCGCAACAAGCGGCGCTGAGACGGACGTTTCCCGGCGGCGGGCGGTCGGGAGTAGGTCATCCCACCGCCCGCCTGCCGGGAGGCAGTGCCTGCCTGGACGGATATGCGCGTCGTGAGTCGCGGCGTTTCCGTCCAGAATGGCGCGGGCATGTCGAGCACTTCGCGCCTTCTCCAGTGGCTGGATGGCTTTCTCTCGGAGACGCTGCGCCAGGCGCCGCTCGAGGTGCTGGGGCGTGCCCGCGTCCTGGCGGGCGCAACTCTCATCTTGGAAACGAGCGTTGCGGAAGGGCGCCGCGCGGCCCAAGCCGGGCGCGGCGATGGTCGCCGTCCTGGCGCTTCTGGTCATTCCCGCGGCCAGTGAAGACGAGCTGGATGCGCGCGACAACAGTTCGTGAGGGTGAGGTGCCGAAAACCCGGTGGCTGTGTCGTCCACGGCTACCTCGCCCCACTCACGGTGAGGCGTGACAGTGCGGCCTTTGCTTGGCTTTTCTGGTTGGAAATCTGAATATCCAGCGGAAAACCTTCTCGTGAGGGGCCGCGATGGACATCGATTTCCACTACCACGCCACATATGTCGCTGCCCGCTTCGCCGGGTACTCGGAGAGGGAGGCGCTGATCATCGCCACGGCGGCGCAGATGATCGACGAGAACGGCATCGGCGTGCTCGCCGAGCAGATCTCCGTGCACCGCTCGGATGACGCGAAGAACATCCTCTACCAGTACAAGCCGCTGCCGACCTTCTCCTCGCCGGGGGACATCTTCTCCGCGACGGTGAAGAAGCACACGCAGGACCGGCTGGCGTCCGTCTGGTCGGTGTTCCACTTCCTGCCGGGCAACTTCGAGCTGCCGAGCACGGTGCCCGCGCGCTTTCGCAGCGAGCGCTGGTCCAGGCGGGACTACGTGACGACGAAGAGCACCCCGCAGGCGCCGGCCCTCTTCAAGTGGCTGTGTCGGCCCCACAGCCCGCTGGCCATGCACCTGGTCAACAACTGCCGGGACATGGTGCACCAGCCGGGGGGCGTGGTGGCGCGCGAGCGGCTCGAGCCCTACTTCGTCGGCGTGACGATGCACGTGTTCGCGGACACCTGGGCCCACCAGGACTTCACCGGGCCGGCGGAGCAGGCGGTGAACGACGCGCGCGGCGAGACGCACTTCGCCTCCACGCCTCGGAGCAGGGCCTTCCCCCAGGGCGTGCCCCCGGAGAACACGGACTTCCTCAAGCTCGACTGGCAGCAGGCCTCCTGGAGCTTCAACCTCTTTGGCACCAAGGACTATGCCCCGCGGGGCGCGGACGCCTCGTATACGGGCCATGGCCGCGTGGGGCACTGGCCGGACCACAGCGCGCTCATCTGGAAGTACTTCCCGGCGTGGAAGGGCGGCCAGGCGCTCATCCGCAACAACCCCTTCCACTACGCGGACGCCTTCGCGCACCTGGTGAGCGCGATGATCGCCATCCGCACCAACCGCCCGTACCAGCCCTTCGCCCTCGACTCCCGCGGGCTCTCGCGGCTGTGCGCCCAGACGGGAGGCCAGGGCGCCCCGAAGATGACGCTGGAGTCGCTGCGCGTCGTCAACAAGCTGCTGCAGCAGGAGCGCGCCGCCCTGCCGCGAGAGACGACCTGGTTCAACGGGATGATCGACGACAAGTGGGACCAGGCGATCGCGGTGCACGGCCGCGCCTGGCGCGAGGCCATGCCGGGGCTGCTCGGTCTCGGGGGCCACACCGCCGACTGGTACCCGGGCCGCAGCGAGTGGATCGCCAAGGCGCGGCTGAAGCTCAAGAAGGGCTCCACCCCCTCCATCGACGAGCGCGATCTGGCGGCCCTGGACTTCTTCAAGTTCAACTACGCGGCCAAGCTCCACTACCGCACCGTGAAGGAGCAGCTCCTGGCCTGGGGCCAGCGGCTCATCGGCGAGTGGAATGACGGCAGCGCCTACGTGGAGGACTTCGACGCGCTGAGGCTGCAGCGCGAGCCCTGGCGCGAGAAGATCCGCCGGGTGCTCACCGCGTGCATCGGCACGACGCAGAAGCAGTACCGCCAGCAGGGGCTGGCGCTGCTGCTGCAGGAGCTCGACGAGGCCAGGGCGGAGGGAGACATCACCACCCGGCTCCAGCTTGCGCTCACGGACGCGGGCGAGTCCGTGTACGGGCTCCAGCACCGGGATGGCGGCAACACGGTGAAGCAGCTCCAGAAGCTGCTGCAGGAGCTGGGGGCCTCGGGCAGCGTGCTGGCGGCGCTGACGCGCTACATCCAGATGCCCTCCGTGGAGGAGTGGAAGGAGGACCTGAGCTACGAGCGCTTCGCGCGGCGCGCCTCGGATCCGGTGCTGGTGCGGATCGACAACGGGCTGGCGACCTTCCACAAGGCGGAAAGCACGGACGGGCGGTTCGACGCGGCCAAGGCGCTGAAGAAGGCGTGCGACGACTGGCTCGCGGGCGGGTACACCACGAAGGAGACGTCTCGGCGGCCGGCGGTGAAGGGGCTCCGGGAGGCGGCGGCGGCCTGGGTGGCCCAGGAGACGGAGGCGCGGGCCCGGCGCGAGCACGGCCGCTGAGCCGCCTCGCGGGGACACGGAATCAGCGGTAGAATGACGCGTTCGCGACCTGGGGGCGTCATTGGCGTCCTCCGTCACTCCGGGAGCCAGGGCATGCCCAAGCGCAAGCGCGAAGAGCTCGAAGAAGACGCGTACTCGTTGGAGACGATCTCGCTGCTGTTCATCCCCTTCGATGCGTCCCCTCGGAAGTTCTACCAGAAGAACTCCGAGATCGGCGTGAAGGGCCTGGAGGGCTTCTTCAACGAGAAGGGGCAGCCGGTGGACAGCCGCCGCAACGAGCTCGTCCCGGGGAGCAAGTTCAAGAGCTTCCAGGCGAAGGCCGACTTCGTGACGAACCTGTCCAGGATCGTGCGACAGGAGTGCGAGCTCATCCGGAACATCCACAGCCCGGACTCGGACTACGAGTCGAAGCTCTCCTCGCTATTGGAGGGCAACGCCCAGCAGGATCGCTACCGGGACTGGAGCGAGCGGAAGAAGAAGCGGGTCGAGCAGGTGCTTCGAGGGTACAAGCACTACCCCACGCTGCTCTTCCTCTCGGAGAACCCCACGGGGGAGCCGTTTCCGAAGCGGATCGACACGGGCACGCCGAACCTGGGGTACGTGAAGAAGGCCGCCATCGACAAGCAGCAGGTGAAGTCGGTCAGGGCCGTCAACGAGATGGCGGTGTACCTCCGGGAGGACATCGCCTCGCGGCTCGGCGGCCCGAGCGACGATGCGTTGTTCCTGGAGACGGAGGTGCTCGTCCGGGACACCAAGGGCCTGAAAGTGAAGGCGAAGGACGAGTACATCCTCAAGGTGAGGATGGGCAAGCAGTACGGCCACTCCTGCACGGTAGCGGGAGTCCACCTCCGGGCCTCGCTCGTCGGCTCGAGCAAGGAGGCCCGCCGCGAGGAGCGGGAGGCGCTGGAGCGCTTCTGCGCGCAGCATGGCATCCAGCTCCTGGTGGGGGACTTCAACATGGACCTCCAGGAGTCCATCCAGGGGAGCCGGGGCATCTACTTCGACACCTCGCAGGAGTCCCAACCGCGGTTCGCGCTGCCCCGGGACTCCACGGTGGCCATTCCCTTCTACATCCAGCAGTTCTCGAACTCGGCTGGGAATGAGCACTTCATGGGGTATTTCAAGGCGGACACGGAGAAGCTCGAGCTCTCCGGAGTGAGCATGTACGGGCTGATGGGCGCCAGCGGCTCGAGGCACTTGAAGGAGGAGGGCCAGTACTACTCGGATCATCCGTCCATCTACCTCGCGGTGAAGTCCACGCAGCTGACCGAGGAGGCGCGCAACAGGATCCTCCAGCGCCGCATCTTCAAGGTGCTGTACCCCAAGGGCACCCACATCCGAGGCAGACTGCCCCCGCCTTCGTCCACCTGAGGAGGCGGCCCATATCGGGGCTCGCCAGAGCAGCCCCAGCGCCTGCTGGAGGCAGCGGGAATCGAACCCGCATCAAGGCGGAAGCAAAACCCCAAGCAGGTCGCGCTGTTACCGGCTAACGCCTTGATCTCACTTCGGATCGTTCTCCCGCCCCGTCCCATCTCGTTCCGTCTCGTCCCGTTGGTATCCCCGCTGGAGGGGTAGAGTCGACGGGAGGCGCGGTGCCGCTCGGGCTCGTCGGCGCCTGCTGCGAGGGTTCGCTTTCGCTCGCCCTCTCGCCGAGTCTCACCCACGGTCCGTTTCCTCCACGCCGCTCATCGAACCGGACGTGCAGATTTCCTGCATCCGGCTCTCGGACAGGTCTCACGCGATGCGTGTCGGCGCACAGGTGCGCGCGGCTCCTTCTGCGTGCACCTCCTGGCTCCACCTTGGCCTTCGCGTCCAGCTCCGCTCGGAGATCTTCGAGCTTTGTAAGGGTTGTAGGCTCACGCCAATCTCCCGCTGCGTTCTCTCCTTGCGAAGCCTCCTGAACCAGGGCCCCTTCCCTCCACGGTCGTTACCCGCTTCATCGGTACTACGAGCCCCTCCGACTCCTGGTCCTCGCCACGCCCCAAGGGCGTGTTCGGGTCGCTATCCCACTTGGTCCAGGTCTCCCGTGTTGCGCACCTCACCGTGTGCTCACATGCCGCGCCCCACTACCCCGGTGGAATACCCAGCGATGCTTCGTCGACCTTCTCGCCGGGCGCTTGGCCTTCCCTGTATGTGCGCCAGGTCGGCTCCCACGATTGCCCTTTCGGGGCCTGCTCGGGCTTCACTCACGTTGCGGCCTACAAGCTCGCTCGACCTCCTTTCGAGGCCTTCTGTCTCTGGGCTTCGAGTCCGGGAGTCTCCTCCCGTCCCCGCCAGATAGCTACCGAGGGGGTCGACTTCCTCCTCGGGCGGGACTTCCACCCGCTGGTCAAGTGCACCTTCACGGCGCACGCACACTGAGGGCACATGCGCGCGTGCTTGAGGTGTGGAGGCAGGCTTAAGGGTTGTTGGCGTACGTGAAGGGAGTAGGAGGGGTCAGAGCGATTCTGGAGCACCTGGGGTTGCCCCCGGCGAGTGCGCACCTGGCCCCTGCGCGAGGGCCGCATAAGAGCGCGTGGTGTTGAAGCGCAAGCCGCCACAGCCAGCCAATAGAGCCAGGCCCCTGCCGCGCTCCTCCTGGGAAAGCGGCTGGGCTGGGCAGGCGTGTGTCTGCTGGAGATGAAAGGCTTCTGCACCGGCTCGGCGTGCTGCTCATGGGCTCCCCGTCAGCGTCCCTCACCTCCCGCTCTGCTCCCGCCCGCTATTCCCAAGAGGGCTCCTGTCCTTCCTATGCTTCCCTAGTGGAGCCGGGCGACGTCCACGCCCAGTTAGCTCGGAGAGGCGCGAACGTGTCGGTGTAAGCCCCTGTGTAGACGGCAGTGAGGATCCGACGGAATTTGACGGTTGTGTCGAGAGCGGGCTGGCCGCCGGAAAAAATCGAGTCCCTCGGCTGGAATCCAGCCCTCGCTCACGCTTTCTCCACCCTGCTGTCTCAGTCCACTGTTCCCCTCGT
>NZ_JAHXBG010000055.1 GCF_020103725.1 Hyalangium gracile
GCCCCTTCCGATACGTCGGACAATGCGCCAGTCGCTCACCATCTGGCCGGGCTTCAAGTCCAAGGGATCAAAATCCGGGAACATGCCGCGCACCTCTCGCCAGTGGCTACAGCGTCACCTCGGGAATGGACAGACAGCGGCTCCCATCACCGTTGCACACCCGCATCGCGTGCTGCGCCCGCAGCCATGCTTCCCACTCTCGCGCGGGCATCTCCACTTCCACGGCCACGCTCACCACACCGCCCGGCGGGATGGTTACTTGCCCAGAAAGGACCGCGCGAGCGCGGCGCGGTTCCCCTCCTGCGGGCGTGACTTCGGCCCACTCGGGTGCCCACGGCTCCCCTCCGGTGTTGCTCACTTCGAGGACAACCACGCTCCATGTTGTCCCTCCGAGGCCCCAGCACCGTGCGGGGCGAAGCTCCTCCCCGCGCGTCTTGAGGCACGCTCTCTCAAACTCTGCTCCCCTCATGCCCTTCTTGGTCACGAAGCCCGCGAGCGCCACGGCTGCCGGGCTCAAGGCTGCGGGCCGTGCCTTCAACGCCTCCAGTTCCTTGGCTTGCGCCTCGCACCGCTCGCGCGTGGCCGACAGTTCTACGCGGCACGCCTCGACGGTTTGCGGCGGGCGGCTCACGTTGACCAAGCCATCCGCTGTGCCCGGCTGCCCGGTCAGCAGGAACACGACGCTTGCGGGTGAGCCCTCGCGGTAGGTGACTCGCAACGCGAGCCGTTCGCCAGTCCCGAGTGCCACGGCGGGCGAGAGCGTCACGCCTGCATCCCCCACCTCGAATACAGCGAAGCGGGCGCGGCCCTCCACCTGGACAGACTCACGCAGAATCGGAGCGCCAAGCAGAATCACCGTGACGGTGCCAGGCGCGACGTAGAGCACCGGGGACTCTCCAGCCTTGCCCGTGAGAACGACGGAGCGCCCTGCGGGCGCGGCCTGTACCGTCGCTGTAAGGCCCACCAGCAGGGAGGCGAGCGCAAAACTTGGGGTGAAGGGTCGGAACAAGGCGGGGGAACCTCCCGGGTAGGCCCCCAGAGTAGCAGACAGGGGAGCGCCCCCGCTTCGAAGTCAGGCGCCGTCCATGCTCCAGACGTCGGCGTCCTTTCCGCGTGCCGTTCACGGCCCACCGCGCATGCCACGACTCATGCGCGAGGGCTCCACGCGCCCAGCAGGTGAGCCTGGGCGCGGGAGGTTCGACGCGCGGGTTCCACTGGCGCACAGGCCCGCCCCGATACGCGCATGGTGGCACCGGGCGTGGGGCCGTTGGTGGGCTCCGGTGGCACCGGGCGTGGGGCCATTGGTGGGCTCCGGTGGCGCCGGGCGTGGGCTCCGGTGGCACCGGCGGTGGCGCCGAGGTGCACCCCGTAGAAGTCCCGTAGAAGTCCCGTATGAAGTCCCGTCACCGCTCCGCGTCCGCCACGGTTCAGCCGCACCTTGCCCTGCACCGCGCACGCTCCATCCACCCGCCCGTATGGGCCCTTGGTTGCCCGGCTGCACGCTTGCCAATCACTGCTCGCGCTTCGCCCCGCGTCTGGACACAAGGCGCTGCGCTGTGTCACTCCTGCGTTGGGTAGTTCTGGGCAGGTTGGCGAGTTTGTGAAGGGCGGGTAGGGCGATGGGTGGGATCAACTCCCTGGAGGGGCAACCCTCCATGTGTGGCGCAGTCGTGCGCCGTTGGCTGGCCGGTAACACCACTGGCAGAAACGCCGAGAACACCGGCGAGGACACTGGCAGAAGCTCCGGTGACAACGCTAGGAACGCCAGCAGCAACGCCAGGGCGCGTCGCTGGTCACTCCAGGCGACGCCGCAGGAGGGGGAGCGGCCATGAGCGCGCCCCCTCTGGCTGCGAACACCGCGCCCGCGTTTCTCACCGTGGAGGAAGCCGCCGAACTTCTGCGGGTGAACCGGAAAACCCTCTACGAGGCGATCCGGCTCGAACAGGTGCCCGGCGTTGCACGGCTCGGGCGAATCCTCCGCATCCACCGGGACACGCTGCTAACGTGGAGCCCCGGTAACAGCAGACCTGCGCTCGGAGAGACGAAGTCATGAGCGTCAGACTGCGGCAGTGGAAGACCCAGGAGGGCAAGGTGCAAGAGGCGTGGTGGGTGGACGTCAAGTACCAGCACCCCAGCGGCAGGGTGGAGCGCATCCGCAAGGCCTCGCCCATCAACACCCGCAGGGGGATCAACACCCGCAGGGGGGCTGAAGAGTACGAGCGCCAGATACGCCATGCACTCCTGACCGGAACCTTCGGAAAGGAGAACGGCGTGGGTCGGGTTCTCACCCTCGGGGAGTTCGTCCCGCGCTTCCTGACGTACAGCGAGAACAACAACAAGCACTCCAGCGTCGTCACCAAGCGGCAGATCCTGGATGATCACCTGATCCCCGCGTTCGGCAACATGCCCCTTGATGCCATCGGTCCAGCGGAGATCGAAGACTTCAAGGCGGCCATGCGTAAGAAGCCCTCGGGGGCGCGCGCACGGAAGGAAGCCCCCACGCGGGCGGCCCTCCTCAAGCGCAAGGGCGCCGGTGCGGTGAAGCTGCTCTCCCTCAAGTCCATCAACAACGTTCTGACGGTGCTGCACAAGTTGCTGGCACTGGCCCAGGAACAGGGCGTGCTCCAACACGTCCCGCGCGTCAAGCTGTTCAAGACGGACAAGCCCGCCTTTGACTTCCTCACCTTCGAGGAAGCCGAACGCATGATCAACGCTGCTGAGCCGGAGTGGCGAACGTTGATCCTCGTGGCGCTCAAGACAGGGCTGCGGCTTGGGGAACTGATAGGACTCCAGTGGGCAGACCTGGACTTGCAGCGCGGCAAGCTCAACGTGCGCCGAACCATCTGGCGCGGTGTGGTGGGGCTACCCAAGGGCGGGCGGGAAAGAACGGTGGACCTGCCCGCGTCGGCGGTGGAAGCACTCAAGGCACACCGCCACCTGCGCGGCGCTTACGTGTTCTGCCTGCCGGACGGTCGCCCGCTCACCGCTGGGATGACCAAGCACCCGCTTCTGCGGGCGCTGCGTAGGGCAGGAGTCAGCCGCCCGGAGGGTTCCATCGGCTGGCACGACATCCGCCACACCTACGGCAGCCACCTCGCGATGCGGGGCGTTGCTCTCAAGGTCATTCAGGAGTTGATGGGTCACGCCACCATCGAGATGACCATGAGGTATGCGCACCTGTCGCCCGAGGCGCGGGAGAGCGCGGTGCAGGAACTGGATCGGCCCATCCCCCAGCCACGCGCCGTTCTGGGCTAGCGACGCCAGAGGGGCACACTGAGGTCACATGATGAAAACGAGGACAAAGAAAAACCCAGCAACCCGTTAAGATTGCTGGGCTTCTCGGGATGGAGGCGGCGGGAATCGAACCCGCAGACAGGGCCTCCGGAGAGGCCTATACCCAGTGAGCCACTTCGATCTCGAAGCGCTTGGCTTTCAGCTTCAGCAAGAGTCGGTAGAGCCGAGGTGAGATGAGGAGTTGCTCCCTCGGTCGTAGCACGCCCTGCCGAGCCCCGATGAGCTGCCGTGTCCGCACCCAGTCGCTTCCATCAAACCCTGCCTGTTTCAGCCATAGTTCCGAGAGGCGGTTGAGCCCTAGCACATGTTTGCGTGGGCACCGATGGCGTCCCCGCTCGTCCAGGTCAAAGGGATCATCTCCCACGCGAGTGGGGGGGACGATGTCCACCGGCTTTGAGGTGACGACAAGCTGACGCCACTCCTCGGCAAGCTTCCCCGTCTTGTTCTTCACCGGCAGGTATTCCGCGCCGGTGATGCCGTGCTTGCGGAGAGCAGAGACCAGCTGGGCGGAGACGACGACTTCTCCCGCAATGGTGACTGCCAGATCCTTCTTCTTGGGGATGCGCCGCACATCCAGGCGCAGCTCCGTCAGCTGCCGTGCCCCTGCTCCACAATGAGGGCATGCCGCAGCATCGTCGTACTCTGTCCCGCACATCTCACCAGGCGGCTCAAACGTTGGACGGATGAGCAACTGGAGCAACTCCGCAGCCTCCAACTCCTTTCGCGTGTAGTCCCTGGAGATGTGTGAGTACGTAAAGAACGCTCTGCCTTTCTTCAAGAACTCACGGTCAAGGTCCGCAATGAACTTGACGCGAGGATCCTCCATCGGCAGCACGATCTTCCGGACGCTGTCTCCCAACATGGTCCCCAGTTCTGGCTCGAGGAACATGTCCGCATGGCCCGCGGGAACTCGAAACTCGATCGTCTCTCGCATGGTTCTCAGGGGCACCCCTTTCAAGGTCGTTGATGAAGCAGGAAAGAACGGGAAGAGAGCGCTCTGCATGCTGAGGCGGGAATAGAGGGCGACCGTCGTGACTGCTAGGCCTCCCGCAACCGTTCACGGGGGTGGAAGCTGGTTGAGGGGAGCAGGCAGAGCCTGAGCCGACGTGATAGGTAGGTATTGGAGCATTCTACCTACAGAGTAAGCACGTCCGGCATCCCTTCTCCTGGAGCTGTGCGGTGGCCTTCGATGCAATCCTTGAACG
>NZ_JAHXBG010000056.1 GCF_020103725.1 Hyalangium gracile
AGCCGCAGGCGATTGGCCAGCGTGAACTCGGCCGGCGGCTGGCCGTCGCGCGGGAACAGCCAAGGCCGGATGCGGCCTGAGCGTCGATAGATGATGCCTTGGTGACTGCCGAGGTCTTCCAGCCGGCCCTCTACCGCGGGCAGCAGAACACTTCCAACGGAGCCTGGGAGTTCGGATTCCGCCCCGGGACTTCGTAGCCCCGCACGGGAGAGCCAGCGGAGTTTCCACCCGTTCCGGGCAGGTCGCTCGATGCTCGCAGCATGCGCGGCCGAGCGGAGGCTGCGGAGGGCAGGACACCGGGCTTGCCGGGGGCTCCGGCGCAGCCCACGAGCAGTCCCCAGAGCACCAGCACCGATGCCGGCGGACTGGCTCGTAGACTGAGCAGCTTCGCGCCACGCGCACTCATAGACGCTCCCTCTCGTGGCTTGTGGTTCACCACGGAGTCTCGTCACAGTTTGAGCTGACGGGCACGGGAAGACCACGTCCTCCAGCTTCGCTCGGTGTCCACCGTGCCTTACGGGGATGGCTGAAGGGCCTATTGCTGCGCGAGTTGCCGATCCCAGGCGTACACCTGGCCGAGAAGATCCGAGGTGCAGGCGGCGGACAGGCGTTCAAAGGCCTCTGGCGTGAGCAGGGTGAGCCGCTGGCGCTGAAAGGAGGGGTCAGCCAGCAGGTCTCGGTGTTTCAGGCCGCGCACGAACTCCAGCGCCCGAGGCATCTGCCGGAGGATGGCTTCGATGCAGTCCTCCCGCGTGGCCCGAGACATCCGGTCCGCGGCGAGTTCCAGGCGAGTCCGAACAGAGCCGTCATCCTTGGGGCACCACGCGTCCATGACCCAGTCGCTGGATTCCAACAACAAGTCTTCGAGGCTGAGCACTGCGTCCAGCTTCTTGAAGAGGTAACGCGCGGATTGGAGTGGTTCCCAGGAGCGCAGCACCGCCTGGAGGCGCAGCGACATGCGTTCAGCGCTCAGCGGCGCCTTCTGCGAGAGCGTGAAGTACAATGCTCCCCAAGGGGTTTCACGGCAAAAGGCCTCGAATTCATCATCCACTTGAAATGAATTCTGCCAGTCCAGTGCTTCGCACAAGCTGCTGATGACGCGCGAGAACAGGTACAACCGCCAGGTGGGTTGTTCATGCTGGAAGTCGACCAGCTCGTGCGCGATGACCACCTCGCGGGCAGGGATCTCGAGTAGCCCGAGAGGAGGGGGAAAGGTGCCATCCTTGCGGTACTGCTCACCGCATCTCTGGCCCTCCCGGCTCGTTCTGCGTGCCACGTTCATGAAGGTGCCGTGGAGAAAGGACGGCATGGAGAGCGGGCACGACGGACCTGGCTGCATGCCAGGGACCTTTATCACAAGAGGGGTTCCTGGCGGAGGAGACCGGAAGGAGCCAGCTACGAGACACGCGCTCCGATTCACTGGCCCATGGCGGCAGCGGGAAGCTGGGCAGGGGGAGCGCTGGGCGGCGGGCGGGTGGGAAACGGGAGGACCTGTCCCCCGCCGTGGGAAGGGGGACGCTGTGCACCCGAGCCTGTGCCCATGCGGCCGAGAATGGCTCCCGAGAAGAAGCTGACCGCGCCGTTGCCAATGACATCGATGACCACGCCGAGTGCGCTACTGAAGGCGGCAAGTTGTTCGCGCCGCGTCACCATGCCTTCGACAGCTTGTCCGACCCAGCCCCCGTACTGACGCATCTCCTGCTCGGTGAGGTTGACCCACTGCGCTGCCTCGGACGCCGCAGCGGCGGATGCGAAGCGCTGCTGGCTGCGAGTCCAGCGGTACTGGACGACGCCGGGCACGGTGGTCTGCCACTCCAGCCGCCAGATGTACTGGCCTTGCGCGAAGCGGATCAGTATCGAGCCGTCGAAGTCTGTGCCGCCCATGAAACTCGCAGCCGGAGCCATGGCACGGTTGAGCGCCGCAAGGTAGAGCTGGAGTTCTTGGCGTCCTTCCTGAAGACCTCGATCATTCCAGGGCTTGATCTCGAAGAGATACAGCGTGGTGATGTCGGTGATGTCCGGGCGTAGATTTCTTTCCTGTGGCGGGAGGCGGGAAGGGTCGCCGATTCCTGTGGTCTGCAGAATCTCAAAGATGGATTTGCTGTTGTAGATGGCTTGATTGCCTGGGTGGTTCACGCCGTACATGTATGCAATGAGCCGATGCGCGGCGTTACCCAGGAAGAACTCCCAAGGGGCCTGCGAGTCCAGGTTGCGGCCAGGAACATTGTAGCCCTGCGCAGATTGGCCAGTGGCGTGTCCGCTTGTCTCCGGGCTGTCACTGGAGGCCAGGAGAATCCGCGGGCTCGCAGGGGGAGTTCTCCGTCTGGATGAGGTCGCGTCAGGAGCCTGCTCTGGAGTAGAGGGGCGATAGCGGGAGGACCAGGGAATCTCACCCACGGCTCCTGGCTTGATGGGAACCCCCGCGCACCCGACCAGCAGCGCCCCGAGCATCAGCATCATTCCGGGAGGGCTGGCCTGTGGGCTGAGCAGCTTGGCGCCACGTGTATTCATATCCCCCTCCTGCGGCTTGTGCTCCTGAATGGAGTCGAGTCTCAGTTTGAGCCGAGGAGCCCGGGAAGACCACACCCTCCAGAGTCGCCCGGTGTCCACCCGGCCTCGCCGGGATGGCCGAAGGGCCTATTGCTGCGCGAGCTGCCGATCCCAGGCGTACACCTGGCCGAGGAGATCCGAAGTGCGGGCGGCAGACAGGCGTTCAAAGGCCTCTGGCGTGAGCAGGGTGAGCCGCTGGTGCTGAAAGGAGGGGTCAGCCAGCAGGTCTCGGTGTTTGAGGCCCCGCGCGAACTCCAGCGCCCGAGGCATCTGCCGGAGGATGGCTTCGATGCAATCGTCCCGCGTGGCTCGCGCCATCCGGTCCGCTGCCATCTGCAATCGGGTGCGAACCGAGCCCTCGCTCACTGGACACCATGCATCCATGGCCCAGTCGTTGGAGGCCATGAGCAGAGCTTCCAGAGTCACTTCCGTGTCGAGCTTCTTGAAGAGGTAGCGCACGGATTCGAGTGGCTCCCAGAATGGCAACACCGCTTGGAGGCGAACAGCGGTGCGCGCGCAGCTCACAGGGCCATTGGGCTCAATCGCGCAATGCAAGGCACCCCATGCCGTTTCACGACAGAAGTCTTCGTAGGCGTCACGTACTTGAAATGCGTGTTGATACTCCATCGCTTCATTGACTCCACGCATGACACCCGAGAGCATGTACAGCCGCCAGGCAGGTTGTTCATGCTGGAAGTCGACCACCTCATGGGCAATGACTACGTCGCCAGGTGACACCTCCAGCATCTCGCGAGGCGTAGGGAAGGTGCCATCCTTGCGGTACTGCTCACCGCACCGGTGACCCTCCTTGCGCGTCTTGCGTGCCACGTTCATGAGGGTGCCGTGGAGAAAGGACGGCATGGAGAGCGAGCACGATGGACCTGGCTGCATGCCAGGGGCCTTTATCACAAGTGTCCATGCGCAGGGCCACCTTCTGGCTGACGTGCCGCTCCACCCGCTCCAGCAAACGCCAGCAGTGCCGCCTTCGCTTTGACTGCATGGACCTGTTCCTTGCACTTCTCCATGTCAGGGAAGCATGAGGAAAATGCCTGTCCTTCCAAAGCGACATCAGCACGCCCCCCCGCCCTGGCTCGCTGGGATATGATGTCGTCACAGTGCCTCCGCCGACACAACCAACTGAGGAATGGACTTGGAATCCCCAATGCCGCCCGGCATGTCTCGCCTCGCTGAAGTCCTACACGATTTCCCCGTCGCTCGCGGCGTGGTGGGTATGATCAAGACCTCAGGCTCGTATTCCTGGTGCTGGTCGTCGTCGTCGCGTCCCTGTTCATCGACAACCAGGTTGGCGAAAGAGCGGAGCGGGCGCTCGCCAAGCAGCGTCAGGAGGTCACGGACAACGTCGATTTCTTCTGTGAGCAGCAAGAGAAGCTCGCCGCGGATCCGTGGTTCCACGAACCAC
>NZ_JAHXBG010000057.1 GCF_020103725.1 Hyalangium gracile
TGTTGGCGGTCATCGTGGAGCGCGGAAATCGGGTCATCGGTCGCACGACGGCCCCACTCCCCGGGCGCCCGGAGTGGGCGGAGCGGAGAGAGGGGCCGTTTCAAGGTGGCGCTGAGGCTCAGCTCTTCTTGGCCTTACGCTCGGCGCGCGACTCCTCGGCCACACGTCTGCGGTAGCTGTCGCCCTCGATGCTGATGATGCTGGCGTGGTGGATGACGCGATCGATGAGGGCGACGGCGCAGGCCGCGTTGGGGAAGATGGAGGGCCACTCGCTGAAGGGCAGATTGGTGGTCAAGACGATGGGCTTCTTCTCGTAGCGGCGAGAGACGACCTGGAAGAGCAGGTCTGCGCTGCGCGCGTCGTAGGAGAGGTAGCCAATTTCGTCGATGACGAGCAGCCCGGCTTGAGAGCAGTAGTGCTTGAGCCTTCTGTCCAGCGCGCGAGCCGAGTCCTGGCAGCCGAGATCCAACAGCAGCTGGCTGGCGGTGGTGAAGAGGACGGAGTGGCCAGCCTGCACCGCGTTGTAGGCGATGTTCTGGGCAATCATGGTTTTGCCCAGGCCTTGAGGGGCGACGAGGACGACGTTGGCGGGGCGGGCGATGAAGTCCAATTGGAGAGCGCTGTCGACGGCGGCCCTGTCAATGCGCTTGGGCCAGCCCCAGTCGAAGCTGGCCATGGGAGTGAGCGCGCCCAGGCGGCTGTGGGCCAGGCGCCGCTCCACGCTGCGGCGAGCCTTGTCCTGGGATTCCTGGTCGGCGATGGCCTCCAAGAGTTCGGTGGGCCCCCATCTGCGTTTGGTGGCCGTGGCGATCAGGTCGTCCAGCGTGTCGCTGGTATGACGCAGGCCCAGAGAGGTGAGGCGTTCCTTCAAAGGCTTCATGGGGTGTGCTCCTGCTGCTGGCCCTTGAGCAGGGCGTCATAGTCGGTGAGGGAGTGCTGGGAGACGCGCTGCTCGCGGACGCGCGCGTCGTCGGGCAGGATGACGGGCAGTGGAGGGGGAGCGCCTTTGAGCCGGGTCCGCATGTCCAGCACGTGGGCTACGGAGGTGGGCGAGAGCGCCCCGCGTGCCAGCGTTTCAGCGATGGCGGACTCCAGTTCGGCGGCACCGTAGCGCTCCAGCAGGGACAGGAGCCGAGCGGTATGGTTGCCCAGGTTGTCGCCCCGCGCCGCCAACAGGTTGAGCAGCACGTCGGCGCGCGGGCAGCGGGTGCGTAACACGTCCCGGCCTCGCAGCTCGTGAGCGTGAGTCTTCTTGCGAGCCAGTGCCGCCAGGTGGAGCGGATCCTCGATGGTGTCGCCCTTGCTCCAGCTGCGCGAGTGCTGGGCCACCTCGAGGCTGCCCTGGAGCAGGCGCACCGTGGAGGTGGAGGCCACCAGGGTGAGAGGCTTTTTCACCAGGGTGTCTGGGATGGAGTAGTCGTTGCCGTCGAAGCGGATGTAGGGCGTTTTGCCCGAGGAGACGGGGCGCACTACCTCGCAGGCGAAGGGGTGCTGGGGCAGCGGCAGCAGCAGAGGGCGCTCTTGCACCCAGGCCTGGGCGACGGTGCGGCCCGCAGCCTCGCCCGGTACCGCTCGAGCGTGCGCCACCTCGTCCACCCAGCGTGCCAGGTGAGCGTTGAGCTCGTCCACGCCGGGGAAGGAGCGCGCGGCGAAGAAGGAGTCCCGCAGGTAGCGGATGGTGCGCTCGACCTTGCCCTTCTCGTTGCCCCTGTAGGGGGCGCACGGCTTGGGTGCGAAGTGGTAGTGGCCGGCCAGCTCCAACAGGCGCGGGTGGAAGCGGATGGCATCGCCTGCGCGCTCCAGCACCACGCTCTTGAGGTTGTCGTAGAGAATGGAGCGCGGCACGCCGCCCAGGGCGGTGAAGGCATGCACGTGCCCGGACAGGAAGCTCTCCATGGTGGTGTCCAGGAAGAAGCGCGCGTACAGGGCGCGGCTGTGCGAGAGCACCAGCACGAAGCAGGACAGCGTGCGCAAGGCGTTGCCCACCTGCACCTTGCCGAAGTGGCCCCAGTCCACCTGGGCCTGCTCTCCGGGCAGCGTCCTCAGCCGCAGGTAGGCCTCCGCCTGGGGTACCGGCCGCACCTGGTTGACGTAGCGCCGCACCTGCACGTAGCTGCCCGGGTAGCCGCGCGCCTTCACCATGTGGAACAGGCGACTGGCCCGCAGCCGCGGGTGCGCTTGCAGGGTGTGCTGGATGAAGTCCTTGTAGGGCGCCAGCACGCTGGGCTTGAGCGTGCTCCTGTCCAGGCTCTTCACCTGCACCTGGGTGAGGGCTGCCCTCACCGTGTCGTGGTGCAGGCTCAGCTCCGCGGCGATCGTGCCCACCTTCCAGTGCTCGGCGTAGTACAGCCGACGGATTCGGGCGCGTACCTCGGGCTCAATCATGGCTCACCTCCGGCAGCGGGGCGCTGGCTCCAACGGGGGCGGAAGCGCGCCAGCGTGGTGTGCCGCACGTAGCGGCTGACACGCCCGCAGTGGGCGCAGGTGGGGGAGTGCTCGGGGGCATGCGGCAAGGGCCTCTCTGCGCTGGAGGGCAGCTGCGCCGACATGGCGGGCGGCTCCAGCGTGGGCGACACCTTCGGCTCCTCGGCAGCCACTGGGGGAGGCTGATGCGTCACTTTCTGCTGCTGCCGCTGTCGGTACGCGGCCTGGCGCGCGGCATGGGCATGCCTCCCATCCAGCGTGCGCTGATAGCGCCCTCCTGCCTCGCGCACCGACTGCCGCCGGGCTCTCTTCCGGCACGGCTCACTGCAGTAGCGCTGGCCCCGATCGCACCGGCTGCACAAGAAGAACTGGCGCAGGCACTCCGCTCGGCCACACATCACATATCGCAGTGCTTCCACGCGCCCCCCGGCGCGTGGCCCGCTTCTGGCGCCGCGCCCCGAAGTGCGCTACCTCCCTCTCACCGGCCCGCCCACCTCGCACTCCCAGGGCGCGCCTCCAGGAGGGCCTTCCAGGTGTCGCTGGAGGGCCTTTCGTTTTTCAGGGGCACGCGCTCGGGCACCTTCTCCGTCCCACAGCTTGCCCACAACTTTTCAGTCTCCCCCGGACCCCCTCACACAGCTCCCCTGCCACGAGCGGTGCCGCTCATCTCGCAGGCTCTGTCGATCCGGGGCGACGATGACGGTGGAGATCTGAGATCTGGAATCCC
>NZ_JAHXBG010000058.1 GCF_020103725.1 Hyalangium gracile
AGTCCATGGCGAAGCGGAACTCGCCGCCCTTCTCGCCGTAGTTGACGGAGGCATAGGCCTCCACGCTCAGGTACGAGAGGGCGCGGTGGCTCACGTCCAGGCGGGTGATGAAGGACTTGTCGGACAGGTTGCCCAGGGTGGAGAGCACGAAGGACGTCCTGTCCCAGGAGCCGGGCCCTGCCAGCACGCCGAAGACACCGGCGTAGTGCTCGCCCAGGAAGAAGGGCTGAAAGGCGCCCTGGGCGATGAGGTAGGGGTAGACGATGGAGGTGTCGTAGCCGGTGGAGTTGTAGAAGTACTCCACGCCCACGGTGGCGCTCTCGTTCTCGCTGTAGGCGAAGGTGTAGTTGGCGCCGCCGGCCACCTGCGGAGTGAAGCCGGTGGGGAAGTAGCTCTCCACGGGCAGCTGCCGCAGGTCATCGAAGGAGTCGAACTCCAGGTCCTGGGCCTGCTCGATGAAGTCCTGGAGGGACATGCCAGCGGGCAGCCGGTAGAGGGGCGTCTCCGAGCCCTTGCGCAGGGCGGCCTCGGCGTAGACGTCGAAGGGGCCCAGCGCGGTGGACAGGTCCACGCCGAAGCGGGGCTTGCGGCCGCGCTGGAGCACGGCGCTCAGGCCGAGCTCGGACTCGCCCAGCACCACCTCGGCGCGGGTGGCGCCGCCGATGCGGCCCAGGGTGGAGGCCGGCCCGGCGTTGTCCAGCAGGGCGATGGCGTAGAAGTTCCAGCCCTCGGCCTCCCAGGGCACGTGCAGCTTGAGCATGGAGGCACCGGTGCGCGCATCGAAGACGGCCAGCGGGTCCCTGCGCTGCGGGGAGAGGAAGTCAGTGGGGTTCCAGAAGCGGGCGGTGCCCCACTTGACGTGCTGCTTGCCGGCGGTGACGAACACCGTGCGAGCGATGTCGAAGCGCAGCCAGGCCTGGTCCAGCAGGACGCGGGGGTTGGGAACGGTGGCGCCCGGAGTGGTGGGGGCGCCCGTGCTGGAGCCGTTGCCCAGGAGGTTGGTGGTCTGGCTGCCCACGGTGGGATCGAAGCTGAGGCGGCCGACCACCATGCCGCGCAGCCTGTCGGTGGGCCGGGCGTCGAAGTAGCCGTCCACCAGGGTGGGAGCGGAGAAGGTGGTGCTGCCGAAGGAGACGCCCTGGTTGGCCTGGGCGATGGCGCGCAGATAGAACTGGCCGCCGATCTTCAGCGGGTCGTCGACGTGCTCCTCGGAGCCGAAGGCCTCCGCCTGCGTGGGGCCGCTGAGGGCCTGCTCGTCGCGCGTCTCCTCGCGACCGGACTGATCCACGCCCGGCGGCTGCGCGGGCGGGGGCTCATCGGCTCTTACTCTCGAGCCAGGCCTTGGTGAAGATGTTGGCCTCCAGCGACCGCAGGTCCACGCTCTTGATGAGGATGACGGTGGAGTTGGCCTTCTCCACCTCGTCGTAGATGCGTATCTCCTGCGGGTACCATACCTCCGCGCCCTTGGACTCGCTGAAGAGCTTCTGCCACTTGGGGTAATAGAGGGTGCGCATGAGCCGGCCGGAGAGGGCGAACTCCTGGCGCTTGAGGATGTTGCTCGTGTCCTTGTCCGCCCACATCTTGATGACGGGGTAGGCCACGTCGATGTTGGGCCTGGCCTTGAGCGCCAGCTTGTGCACCTGGAACTTGCCCAGGGCCTCCTCGCCCTCGTAGGTGGGGTCATACTCCTCGGCCAGACGGGACTCGTCGAAGTCGGCGCGGCGGCTGTCGGTGCCGGCGATGCGCTCGCGCTCGGTGCGCCGCTCCCACTTGCCCACGTTCGGGTCGTAGCTCCACAGGTTCTTGTCCAGGCGCAGGTAGCCCTTGCCGGATTCGCCCTTGGGCTTGGTGAAGAGGATCATCAGCTTGTCGTCGGCGTCGCGGCGGTAGACGAGCGCCTCGCGCACGGTGTCGGCTTTGTCCTTCTCCTTCTGCTCCAGGTAGACCAGCGACTTGTAGTCGCCGCCGTTGCGCTGGCGGTCGTCGATGACCTCCAGCAGCTTCTTCATCTCGGCCGCATCCAGGGCGAAAGCCGCCGGAGAGGCGAGCAGCACCGCGGCCACCGCGGCGGACAGCAGGTTGCGAGGCGTCATGTGAGGGTCACCCGATGTGGTGCATGGCCGTGACGGGCTTCATCCGCGCGGCCAGGAAGGAGGGAATGAGGCTCACCACCATGGAGGCCACGGTGATGAGGACCACGGCGAACACGACGGAGCCGGGCTCGACCTTGAGGAACCAGTGCTCGGTCAGGAGCATCACCTGGACCACCTCGGGGGCCACCACCTGCTGGGCGTTGAGGAACAGGCAGAGCAGGGTGGCCAGCACGGCGCCCGTCACGGTGGCGGTGAGGCTGAGCATGAGCGCCTCGGTGAGGAACATCACCAGCACGCGGCCCTTCTGCATGCCGATGGCGCGCAGGGTGCCGATCTCCCGGGTGCGCTCGCGGATGGCGATCCACAGCGTGTTCATGATGCCCACGGCGATGACCACCAGCAGCAGGAACGTCAGGCCACCGGTGATGGCACCCAGCGCTCCCACGACCCACTTCACGAAGGAGATCTCGTCCTCCCAGTTGGTGATGTCGAGCTTCTGCCCCGTCCAGCCCTCGCGGTTCACGACATCGAACTTCATCCAGTAGGACCGGGGGTCGTTGTCCATCACCGTGTAGCCCACCATGGGAAGCCTCTCGCGCAGCCGCTGCTGCACGGCGGGGATGTCCTTCATGTCCTTGAGGTACAGGTGGATGGCGCCGGTGGCGTCATCCTTGAGCTGGTAGAGGTCCCGCAGGCTCTTGCTGGGCACGAAGGTGTTCCACGAGCTCATCATCCCGATGTTGGCGGCGATGGCGACCACGCGGACATCCAGGGTGTTGTTGGTGCCGCGCATGGTGGGGGCCGCCAGCGTCAGCGTGTCGCCCACCTTCACCTCGAGCTTCTTGGCCTGCTCCTCGAAGATGAGGATGGT
>NZ_JAHXBG010000059.1 GCF_020103725.1 Hyalangium gracile
GAGGACCTGGACGGCCCGGCGCCGCGCTTCCTGTACGCGAGAGCGGCGGCCTACGCGAACGCCTGGACTCAGGGAGAGGATGAGCTCGCGAGGCTCCTGCAGGTCATTCCGGTGCGGCCGACGGCCAACATCGTCTTCGTGCAGAACCAGCTCCGAGTGGACGAGGTGTTGGGGGTCCGTCGGCGCCTCGAGTGGAAGGGGCTGGAAGTGGACGCGGACTTCCGCGCCATGACTCCGGTGGAGCTGAAGCCCGGACGAGGCGCGGCGCTGCTGCGCCTGTCCGGCTACGAGGGCTCATTCCAGGAGGCGCGAATCCTCGCCAGCGGCACGGGGGAGGCGGCGGTGTCCACCGTCTCAGTGCTCCAGGAGGCGGCGGCGCGAGGCATTCCTGTCCTCCATCTGCAGCCAGGGGATGTGCTAACGAGCCTGTCCGCGACGCCCGAGGTGCTGCAGTCCGTGGCCGATCAGCTCGCGAAGAGCCGGCACGTCCTCATCCCCGCCACCGCACTCACGCTGGAGAACTGGACGGGGACGGGGTTCATCGCCCGGGATCCTGCCACCGAGGAGGGAGGCTACTTCCTCTCGGGCCTGGTCTCGGGCGGGCAGACCATCGTGTCGCCCGAGTTCTGGACGGACGCCGAGCTCGCCGAGCGCCTGGGCCGCCCGGATGCGCCGCGAGCCACGGATGACCTCTCGAAGGTGGCCCGCATCGTCAAGGTGCAGGCGACGGACTTCCAGACCGGCACCGTGGGTCAGCCGCTTTCCCATCCGCTCGCTGTCTACGTCACCACCGCGGAGGGAGTCCCAGTCAAGGGCGTCCCGGTGACCTTCGAGACGGCGGATGTCTCCAAGCCGCTCTTCCGGAATCTCAAGACTCCAGACTCCTCGCCCACCGAGCAGCTCACCGTCCTCACGGATGAGACGGGACGGGCCTCGGTGACCGCGCTGCCCGACATGCAAATCTCGCGGCTCTCCATCCTGGAGCAGGCACAGCCCTTCCATCAGCTCCTGGGCCTGAACGTGGTGAGAGCGCGCGTCGAGACGAGCACGAACGCAGTGTCGCTCCAGGATCCTTTCCGCTTCGTCGGAAGACCGGATGTGGTGGCGCAGCTCGTGCCTGCCAAGACGTACTTCGCCAGCGACGTGGGCATCGAGCTGGGCGTCTCCCTCTTCATCACCGCGATGGACCAGTACGACAACGTGCTGGCGAACCAGACGGTGCACTGGTCTTCCGCGCCCAATACGGCCCGCTTCTTCGACTCTCGCGAGGAATTGCTGCCGCCGCGCGTGCAGTTCCTGGGCTCCGATCCGGCTCGTCAATTCGTCGTCCTCGACCAGAAGACGACCATGCTGGGTGAGGGCACGGTCGGCTTCATCCCAGGGATGGAGCTAGCGAATTACACCATCACCGCCAGCGCGGGAGCTGTGTCCACGCAGATCCAGGTCCAGACCGCGCTCTTCGGTCGCTATGCCCTTCGCTACACCTACTCGGAGCGAGCAACGCGTGACGGAGTCGTGGGCACGTCCACGCCCGCCCCCTACTTCCTGGAGTTGCTGAGGCGCGAGAACGACGACGGCACCGGGGGCTGGGTCCGGCTGACAGGCAAGGAGCCGGGCCTCAAGTTCGCACGCATCCACATGTCCATCCGGGACAAGGCACGTGGCACGGAGCTGAGCCACGAGACAGCAAGCCCGTACCAGCTGGGCACGGGGCGCATGTCCGAGCTCGACCTGGAGGACAACGTCGTCTTCTGGCCTCGCTACCTCGTCAAGAATGGACAGCAGCTGCTGACATTCACCGCTGAAGTCGAGGAGTCCGATCCCAAGAAGGGCACGGTCTGCTGCGAGCAGAAATTCTTCTCGCAGTTCTACTCACGAGAGCCCGTGCTGGCCGTTCAGCGGCTTCTCGCGAACCAGAGCCAGGCGGAGGTGAATGCCTGTGGTGCGCTCTCCTCGACGGACGGCTGGCTGCAGTTCGTCATCAACAACCCGGCGGGCTATCCCCTCTACGCGCGCATCATCCAGGAGCCAGTCCTCTCGGGAGAGACGTTGGTGGACCTCCCTTCCGGCAACGTGCCGCGCGACCCTGTCGATGGAACCTCGATCCTGATGGTCGAGAAGCACACCTCGCGGCTGCCGCTCAAGCTCCGCAGCGGCACGCATGGAGGGAAGGTACGACTCGAGCTGCTCGCACCGGACTTCCAGGTGTCGGACCAACTCCGGACCAAGGTCGGAGAAGTGACGGCTGCGCTCGATTTCACCACACCGGGCCTCACGGCCCCCAAAGGTCCCCTCGGGGCGAAGCTGATCCTCGCGGTGCGCAACTTCGAGTCCGCCGCCACGCCCAGGAATTCCCAGGACGTGGTGGTGCCGACGGCCACAGTGAAGCCCATTCCCGTTCCCGCTCCGCTGCGGTTCTGTCCGTCGGAGAGCGGGCAGGTGCGGGTGTACTCGGGCCAGGCGCTCCTGGCGGCGGCGGATGTGACGGCCGGTCAGGGACCAATGTTGTTGCTGAACCCGGCGGAGCAAGGAGTGCCCATGCCGGAGCAGCCGGAGCCCGGCATGCTGTTCGTGAGTGTGCCGCCAGGAGATCCGTCGGGGCAGGAGGTGCGCATCGACTTCGCGCCGGCGAGCGCCCCCACGCAGCATCAGGAGCGGAAGCTGGAGCTGCGCACACGCATCAGCGACACGAGCGTGCTGCCGGTGGGCCACACCTTCGTGAAGAACGTGAGCACGGTGGACGGACACCTCGTGCGACAGGTGGTGGATTTGGAGGTGCCTGGCCGTCGTCCCGCGCTCCAGTTCACGCGGAGCTACACGAACCGAGGCAATGAGCCGGGCCCGCTCGGGCGAGGCTGGAGTCACGGCTACAGCGGCCATGTGAT
>NZ_JAHXBG010000060.1 GCF_020103725.1 Hyalangium gracile
GAGGACCTGGACGGCCCGGCGCCGCGCTTCCTGTACGCGAGAGCGGCGGCCTACGCGAACGCCTGGACTCAGGGAGAAGACGAGCTCGCGAGGCTCCTCCAGGTCATTCCGGTGCGGCCGACGGCGAACATCGTCTTCGTGCAGAACCAGCTCCGAGTGGACGAGGTGCTGGGAGTCCATCGGCGCCTCGAGTGGAAGGGCCTGGAGGTGGACGCGGACTTCCGCGCCATGACGCCTGTGGAGCTGAAGCCGGGGCGAGGCGCGGCGCTGCTGCGCCTGTCCGGCTACGAGGGCTCGTTCCAGGAGGCGCGCATCCTCGCCAGCGGCACGGGGGAGGCGGCGGTGTCCACCGTCTCGGTGCTCCAGGAGGCGGCGGCGCGAGGCATTCCCGTCCTTCATCTGCAGCCAGGGGATGTGCTGACGGGCCTGTCCGCGACGCCCGAAGTGCTGCAGGCCGTGGCGGAGCAGCTCGCGAAGAGCCGGCACGTCCTCATCCCGGCCACGTCGCTGACGCTGGAGAACTGGACGGGGACGGGGTTCATCACCCGGGATCCTGCCACCGAAGAGGGAGGCTACTTCCTCTCGGGCCTGGTCTCAGGCGGGCAGACCATCGTGTCGCCCGAGTTCTGGACGGACGCCGAGCTCGCCGAGCGACTGGGGCGCCCGGATGCGCCGAGGGCCACGGATGACCTCTCGAAGGTGGCTCGCATCGTCAAGGTGGAGGCGACGAACTTCCAGACCGGCACCGTAGGCCAGCATCTGCCCCACCCGCTCGCGGTCTACGTCACCACTGTGGAGGGAGTTCCGGTCCAGGGTGCGCCAGTGACGTTCGAGACAGCGGATGTCTCCAAGCCTCTCTTCAAGGATGCGCGCTTCCCTGATTCCGCTCCCGTCGAGCGCATCACCGTCCTGACGGATGTCACTGGCAGGGCATCGGTCATTGCGCTGCCGGATACGAAGATTCCCCGGCTCGCGATCCTGGAACAGGCGGTCCCGTTCAATCAGCTCCTCGGCCTGAACGTGGTGAGCGCTCACGTCCAGAGAAACGCCGTAGCCATCGTCCTCCAGGATCCGTTCCGCTTCGTGGGGCGACCGGACCGGGTCTCAAAGCTTGTTCCGGGAGCGACGAATTTCAAGAACAGAGTAGGAGTAGAGCTCGGCGTCGCTCTGGCCGTCACGGCGATGGACCAGCACGACAACCCGCTGGCGAACCAGACGGTGAACTGGGCCTCCAATCCGAACACAGCCCGCTTCTTCGATCCCCGGAAGCTGCCAGAGCTGCGACGCGTTCAGTTCCTGGGCTCAGAGCCCGAGCATCAATTCCCCGCTCTGGATCAGAAGACGGACACCCAGGGGGGAGGGCTGGTGGGCTTCATCTCGGGCATGGAGGAGGGGCGCTACACCATCACCGCGGCTACGGAGACGGTGTCCCAGAAGTTCGAAGTCGACACGGAGGAGGCCACGGCCGTCTTCCGGCTCACCTCGGCGGAGAGGGCGGCGGCCCGCGGAGTACCGGGCTCGTCCACCCCGGCGCCGTTCTTCGCGGAGCTGCTGCGCCGTGAGAACGAGGACGGGACCGGTAACTGGGTCCGGGTGACGGGAAAGGAACCGGGCTTCACGGTCGCGCGCATCCACATGGCCATCCAGGACGTGGCCACGGGCAAGGAGTTGAGCCATGAGACGGCGACTCCCAGCGACGTGGGCACGGGCTCCATGGCCGCGCTCGATCGGGACGACAACGTCGTCTTCTGGCCCCGCTACCTGGTCGAGAATGGAAAGCAGCGACTGAAGTTCTGGGGCGAACTCGTCTACTCCGACTCCAGGCCCGGCAAGTCGTGGATCTGCTGCGGCAGCTCCTTCTCCACGGAGCTCGAGTCCCGCAAGCCAGAAATTACCGTCGAGAAGATCCAGGCGAACGGCACGCTGGCAACAGCGAACGGCTGTGGCGGAGTCTCCGCGACCGATCAGTGGCTGTTGTTCCGCGTCCACAATCCCGCGGACTACCCCCTCTATGCGCGCATCGTGCAGGAGCCTGTCGTCTCGGGAGAGACATTGGTCGATCTGCCGAGCCATCCACGCGATCCCGCGGATGGCACCTCGCTGCAGCTCTTCGAGGGGTACATCAGTCGCCTGCCGCTCAAGATCCGCCAAGGCACACATGGAGGGAAGGTCCGGCTCGAGCTGCTCGCGCCAGACTTCCAGCTATCGAGTGGAGCGCGAACGAAGATTGCCGAAACCACTGCTTCTCTCGACTTCACCACGCCGGGCCTCGCAGCCCCCAAGGGTCCCCTCGGGGCGAAGCTGATCCTCGCGGTGCGCAACTTCGAGTCCGCCACCACGCCCAGGAATCCCCAGGACGTGGTGGTGCCGACGGCCACCGTGAAGCCCATTCCCGTTCCCGCTCCGCTGCGGTTCTGCCCGTCGGAGAGCGGGCAGGTGCGGGTGTACTCGGGCCAGGCGCTCCTGGCGGCTGCGGATGTGACGGCCGGTCAGGGACCGATGCTGGTGCTGAATCCGGCGGAGCAAGACGTGCCCATGCCGGAGCAGCCCGAGCCCGGCATGCTGTTCGTGAGTGTGCCGCCAGGAGATCCGTCGGGGCAGGAGGTGCGCATCGACTTCGCGCCAGCGAGCGCCCCCACGCAGCATCAAGAGCGGAAGCTGGAGCTGCGCACACGCATCACCGACACGAGCGTGCTGCCAGTGGGCCACACGTTCGTGAAGAACGTGAGCACGGTGGACGGGCACCTCGTGCGTCAAGTGGTGGATTTGGAGGTGCCTGGCCGTCGCCCCGCGCTCCAGTTCTCACGGAGCTACACGAACCGAGGCAATGAGCCGGGCCCGCTCGGGCGAGGCTGGAGTCACGGCTACAGCGGCCATGTGAT
>NZ_JAHXBG010000061.1 GCF_020103725.1 Hyalangium gracile
CCAACGCGGTGGTGCGGCTGGCGGACGGAAGGATCCTCGACCGCGTCACGCCGGCCGAGGCGGGCCTGTCGATGGCGTCCGGGGCGGAGGCGCACTGATGCTGAGCACATTCAAGCTGCTCGTGCAGGTGGCGTTCCGCAACCTCATCAAGAGCAAGGTCAACATCATCATCGGCGGCATCATCTTCTTCCCGTCCTGCCTGGTGGTGACGGGCGGGTCGCTGCTGGACAGCATGAACTCGTCCATGAGCCGGTCGATCATCGGCTCGCTGTCCGGGCACATCCAGGTGTACTCGGACAAGTCCAAGGAGGAGCTGGCCCTGTTCGGCGGCATGCAGGGTGAGGCGGACGTCGCGGCCATCGACAGCTTCGCGCCCATCAAGGCGGCGCTGGAGAAGCACCCCAACGTGCAGACCGTGGTGCCCATGGGCACCAACGGCGCGCTCGTCACCTCCGGCAACACGGTGGACCTGACGCTGGCGCGGCTGCGCGACCTGTACCGCAAGACGGGCGCCGAGGGTGAGAAGCCCGAGCTGCGTGCCCAGATCGACAGCCTCAAGGCGCACGTGCGGCAGCTGGCCACCCTGCTCCACTCCGAGCAGGCCAAGCGCCGAGAGCTGATTCGCGAGTCGGACCGGGAGCCCGAGGAGGAGGCGGCGCTGGAGAAGGCCCGCTCGGAGGCTTTCTGGGCCGACTTCGAGAAGGATCCACTCGGCTCGCTGGAGTTCCTGGAGAACGAGCTGGCGCCCCAGGCCGCCGATGGGGACCTGCTCTTCATCCGCTACGTGGGCACGGACCTGGAAGCGTTCCAGAAGAGCTTCGACCGCATGAAGATCGTGGACGGGCAGGCGGTGCCGCAGGGCAGGCGCGGCATGCTGCTGTCCAAGTACTTCTACGAGGAGTTCCTCAAGCTGAAGACGGCGCGCCGCATGGACCTCATCAAGCAGGAGCGCGACACCAACAAGAAGACCATCGCCACCGACCCGCTGCTGCAGCGCTACGTGAAGGAGAACTCCACGCAGACGCGAGAGATCGTCTACCAGCTCGATCCGCTCAAGACGCAGCAGGCCACCGCTCGGCTGCAGGAGATCCTCGGCAGCCAGGAGAAGGACCTGTCCAAGCTGCTGAACGCGTTCCTGGCGGTGAACGACGAGAACTTCGATGCCCGCTACAAGCAGTTCTACGAGCAACTGGTGCCGCTGCTGGACCTGTACCGTCTCCGGATGGGGGACACGCTGACCATCACCGCCTTCAGCCGCACCGGCTACGTGCAGAGCGTGAACGTGCCCATCTACGGCACCTACGAGTTCAGCGGCCTGGAGAAGTCCCCGCTGGCGGGCGCCGCCAACCTGATGGACATGATCTCCTTCCGGGACCTGTACGGCTACCTCACCGAGGACAAGAAGGAGGAGATCGCCCAGCTCAAGACCAAGAGCGGCGCGGCCGAGGTGAAGCGCGAGGACGCCGAGGCCGCCCTCTTCGGCGAGGAGGCGCCCTCCACGCTCGTGGCTGACGCCACCCCCGGCCTCATCAACGAGAACGAGCAGATCAGCGACACTGGCGCCGCCCTGCGCAACAAGGACCTGCTCCAGCGCGTCTACTCCCAGAAGGAGATCGAGGGCGGCATGGTGCTCAGCGCCGCGCTCATCCTGAAGGACCCGACGAAGCTGGACGCCACGCTGGCCGAGCTGCAGCAGTCCCAGGAGGTCAAGGACCTGAAGCTGCGCGTGGTGAGCTGGCAGCAGGCCGCCGGCCTCATCGGCCAGTTCGTGATGATGATGCGCATGGTGCTGTGGGGCATCATCACCATCCTCTTCGTGGTGGTGCTGGCCATCATCAACAACGCGGTGATGATGGCCACCCTCCAGCGAGTCAAGGAGGTGGGCACCATGCGGGCCATCGGCGCGCAGCGCTCGTTCATCCTGTCCATGGTGCTGCTGGAGACGGTGGTGCTGGGCCTGGTGTTCGGCGGCCTGGGCGCCGGAGTCGGCAGCGCCATCATCAGCTGGCTGCACAACGTGGGCATCCCGGCGGGCTCCGAGGAGATGTACTTCTTCTTCAGCGGCCCCAAGCTCCTGCCCACCCTGGAGGCCTCCAACATCATCACCGCCTTCGTCCTCGTGGTGGGCGTCTCGGTGATCTCCACTCTCTACCCGGCCTTCATGGCCACGCGCGTGTCGCCCGTCACGGCGATGCAGACCGACGAGTGAAGCCATGTCCCAGATCCTTCTGATCGCGTACCGCAACCTGCTGGCGCACCGCCGGCGCACCCTGCTGCTGGGCGCCGCCATCGCTGGCGTCACGGCCGTGCTCGTCATCCTCATGGGCGTCACCAACGGGATGAAAGCCACCATGCTCGAGTCGGCCACCACGCTGATGAGCGGGCACATCAACGTGGGCGGCTTCTACAAGGTGACGGCGGGCCAGTCCGCGCCGGTGGTCACCAACTACCCGAAGCTCATGGAGGAGCTCCGCAAGCAGGTGCCGGAGCTGGACTACGTGTCCCAGCGTGGCCGTGGCTGGGCCAAGCTCGTCTCGGACACCGGCTCGGTGCAGGTGGGCGTGGGCGGCATGGATGTCGAGGCAGAGCCGGGCTTCCGCAAGGTGGTCCAGCTGCGCGAGGGCAAGCTGGACGACCTGAGCCAGCCGGGCACCATCCTCATCTTCGAGGAGCAGGCCAAGAAGCTCGAGGTGAAGGTGGGCGACACGCTGACGCTGGCGGCCCCCAC
>NZ_JAHXBG010000062.1 GCF_020103725.1 Hyalangium gracile
GTGGGGGCCGCCAGCGTCAGCGTGTCGCCCACCTTCACCTCGAGCTTCTTGGCCTGCTCCTCGAAGATGAGGATGGTTGCCGGCTGGTTCAGGTCGTCCAGCCTGCCCTCGCGGAGCTGGACCACCTTGCGGAAGCCTGGCTCGTCCGCCACGTCGATTCCGCCCACCCCCACCTGCACCGAGCCGGTGTCCGAGACGAGCTTGGCCCAGCCCCGTCCGCGCTGGGACACGTAGTCCAGCTCCGGCACCTCCTTGCGCAATTCCTCGATGAGCTTCGGGTAGTTGGTGACCACCGGCGCGGACTGGCCCGCCGTCACCTTGTAGAAACCCCCCACGTTGACGTGTCCGCTCATCAGCGTGGTGGCGGACTCGAGCATGGTGGACTTCATCCCGTTGGTGACTCCCATCAGGATGACGAGCACGGCCGTGACACCCCCGATGGCGGCGCCCAGCAGCAGGGTGCGCCGACGGTGCGCCAGCAGGTTGCGGTAAGCGATCAGAAGGATCTGGAGCATGGCTTCACTCGTCGGTCTGCATCGCCGTGACGGGCGACACACGCATGGCCATGAAGGCCGGGTAGAGGGTGGAGAACAGGGATACGCCCACGACCAGGGCGAAGGCCGCGATGATGTTGGACGGCGCCAGCACCGGCATCAGTCGCGGGCCGCTGAAGAAGAAGTACATCTCCTCCGAGCCCGCCGGGATGCCCACGTTGTGCAGCCAGGTGATCAGACCACTCCCCACGCCCGCGCCCAGCCCGCCGAACACCAGGCCCAGCACCACCGTCTCCAGCAGCACCATGGACAGGATGAACGAGCGCCGAGCTCCGATGGCGCGCATCGTCCCGACTTCCTTCACGCGCTGCATGGTGGCCATCATCACCGCGTTGTTGATGATGGCCAGCACCACGACGAAGAGGATGACGATGATGCCCCACAGCACCATGCGCATCATCGTCACGAACTGGCCGAAGAGCCCGGCGGCCTGCTGCCAGCTCACCACTCGCAGCTTCAGATCCTTGACCTCCTGGGACTGCTGAAGCTCCGCCAGCGTGGCGTCCAGCTTCGTCGGGTCCTTCAGGATGAGCGCGGCGCTGAGCACCATGCCGCCCTCGATCTCCTTCTGGGAGTAGACGTGCTGCAGCAGGTTCTCGTTGCGCTGGGCGGCGCCGGTGTCGCTGATCTGCTCGTTCTCGTTGATGAGGCCCGGCGTGGCGTCGGCCACCAGCGCGGACGGTGCGGACTCTCCGAAGAGGGAGGCCTCGGCGTCCTCGCGCTTTACCTCGGCCGCGCCGCTCCTGGTCTTGAGCTGGGCGATCTCCTCCTTCTTGTCCTCGGTGAGGTAGCCGTACAGCTCGCGGAAGGAGATCATGTCCATGAGGCTGGAGTTACCCGCCAGCGGGGACTTCTCCAGGCCGCTGAACTCGTAGGTGCCGTAGATGGGCACGTTCACGCTCTGCACGTATCCGGTGCGGCTGAACGCGGTGATGGTCAGCGTGTCGCCCAGGCGGATGCGGTACAGGTCCAGCAGTGGTACCAGCTGCTCGTAGAACTGCTTGTAGCGGGCGTCGAAGTTCTCGTCGTTCACCGCCAGGAACGCGTTCAGCAGCCTGGCCAGGTCCTTCTCCTGGCTGCCGAGGAGCTCCTGCAGCCGAGCGGTGGCCTGCTGCGTCTTGAGCGGGTCGAGCTGGTAGACGATCTCTCGCGTCTGCGTGGAGTTCTCCTTCACGTAGCGCTGCAGCAGCGGGTCGGTGGCGATGGTCTTCTTGTTGGTGTCGCGCTCCTGCTTGATGAGGTCCATGCGGCGCGCCGTCTTCAGCTTGAGGAACTCCTCGTAGAAGTACTTGGACAGCAGCATGCCCCGCTTGCCCCGCGGCACCGCCTGCCCGTCCACGATCCTCATGCGGTCGAAGCTCTTCTGGAACGCTTCCAGATCCGTGCCCACGTAGTGGATGTAGAGCAGGTCCCCGTCGGCGGCCTGAGGCGCCAGCTCGTTCTCCAGGAACTCCAGTGAGGCGAGCGGGTCCTTGTCGAAGTCGGCCCAGAAAGCCTCCGAGCGGGCCTTCTCCAGCGCCGCCTCCTCCGCGGGCTCCCGCTCCTCGTCGCGCATCAGGACACGGCGCGTCTCCTGCTCGGAGTGCAGCAGGTTGGCCAGCTGCCGCACGTGCGCCTTGAGGCTGTCGAGCTGGGCGCGCAGCTCGGGCTTCTCGCCCTCGGCGCCAGCCCGGCGGTACAGGTCGCGCAGCCGCGCCAGCGTCAGGTCCACCGTGTTGCCGGAAGGAATCAACGCGCTGTTGGTGCCCATGGGCACCACGGTCCGCACGTTGGGGTGCTTCTCCAGCGCGGCCTTGATGGGCGCGAAGCTGTCGATGGCCGCGATGTCCGCCTCACCCTGCATGCCGCCGAACAGGGCCAGCTCCTCCTTGGACTTGTCCGAGTACACCTGGAGGTGCCCGGACAGCGAGCCGATGATCGACCGGCTCATCGAGGAGTCGATGCTGTCCAGCAGGGCCCCTCCCGTCACCACCAGACAGGACGGGAAGAAGATGATGCCGCCGATGATGATGTTGACCTTGCTCTTGAGCAGGTTCCGGAACGCCACCTGCAAGAGCAGCTTGAGCGAGCCGAGCATCAGTGCGCCTCCGCCCCGGCCGCCATCGACAGGCCCGCCTCGGCCGGCGTGACGCGGTCGAGGATCCTTCCGTCCGCCAGCCGCACCACCGCGTTGG
>NZ_JAHXBG010000063.1 GCF_020103725.1 Hyalangium gracile
CCCAGGTCGCACGAGTGCCCTGGGGGTGATACCCCCTGAGTGGTGATGGAAGCGGGATCGACAAGCCTACAGTTGCTGGCGCTGCTGCTGGAGCCAGGCCTCCGGCAAGAGCTCTGCGAGGCGGGAGGCCGGGAAGCGGGTGTCGCCGAGCTTGGGCAACACGTCCTTGAGGTAGGCCCACGGATCGATGCCGAGGCGGTAGCAGCTGAGCACCACGGAGTAGGCGTGTGCGGCGCGGTGTCCAGCGGCATCGCTGCCTGCGAACAGGTAGTTGTTGCGTCCGATGGCGATGAGCTTGATGAGTCGCTCGACTTCGCCGTTGTCCACAGGCAGGCGCCCCTCCTCGAGGAAGCGCCCCAACTGGACGTAGCGCAGCGAGGCGTAGGTGATGGCCTTGCCGAGGGGCGACTTGGGGGCCACCTGGGGCTCGAGCTCCTCGAGGGCCTCGAAGAGGGCGCTGTAGGGGCCGACACTCTTCTCCAAGCGCAACTGCCCTCGCTGCTGGGGCGACAGCTGGCGCTCGGTGGCCTCGCGCTCGACGGCGTAGAGCGACTGGATGTGAGAGAGGATGAGGCCGGCGCGCGGCTCTCCGGCCTGGAAGGCCCGCTCGAAACCGCGCCGGGCGTGCATCCAACACGCCACCTCCGTGCGAGGAGAGGTGGGGCCAAACAGGGCGTTGTACCCGGCGTAGCCGTCCACCAGGATGTAGCCGGTACGCTGCGAGAGAATTTTCTGCGGGCCCTCTGCGCTCCAGTCCGGGGTGTACTCGACGAAGACGTTGCCGCCCTCCCCCACGTAGGGCCAGAGGTGGCCGCGTTTGATTCCGCGCGGGTCGTCCCTGTCGAGCACGCGCAGGCCCGTGTCATCCGTCTGGACGAGGAAGTCCCTCAGGGTGCGCTGCTTGAGCAGCTCCACCAGGGGCGGCAGGCTGTCGCATGCCCCGGCCAGCCAGTCCGCCAGGGTGGAGGGAGGCAGCTTCACGCCGTAGCGTTTGTCGAAGATGGCTTGCTGGCGGTACAGCGGCAGCCCGTCCCGGAACTTGCCCACCACCAGCTGGGCCAGCAGGCCGGGGCCGGGCAAAGCGCCCGGCAGCGGCGTCTCCGAGGCCGGAGCGGAGACGACGCCTTCCTTGCACCGGCTGCACGAAAGCTTGGGGCGGCGCTCCACCTGAATGAAGAAGCGCGCGGGCTCCAGCTCCAGCCGCTGGCTGACTTCCTCGCCCATGGCGGTGCGCTCCTGGCCGCAACAGGGGCAGGCCCGCTCCTCGGGCGGCACAGGCACCACCACCTCGCGCCGCTCCAGGTGCGCAGGCAATGCCTTGGCCCCGCGCACAGCCTGGCGGCGAGGCGGCCTCTTGTCCTTCTGCGACTCGGCCCCTGGGCTCGAGGACTGGGCAGCTGAGGCCGGCGCTGCCGCTTCGGCCCCAGCCGCCTCGGAGCCCAGGAAGGCCAACAGCAGTTGCAGCTCGTGGGCCGATGTCTTCTCACTGCGCCGCCCGTAGAGCTGACGCAGCGCCTCCTTGAGCCGATGGGCCGTCGAGTCGTGCGCCTCGCGCAGCCGGGCCAGCAAGTCCATTAACAGCTCAATGGCCTTGTCCCCCTGGCCCGCCTCCAACAGCCCCAGCACGTAGGAGCGCACACCCTCCAAGTCCTCGGCCTTGGGGGGCCGCTGCTGCTCCGGTTCGAGTTGCCCGGCCTCGTCGGCCAGTGTCGCGGGTGTCGTCATGGCCGCGCAGCTATGCCAACCCAGGGAGTAGGGTGCAACCGAAAAGCCGTAGCGCGTCCTACGGCCTCTCAGTGCACAGCGCGTCGGCGCGCTCGCGCCGCATCCACCAGGGACAACAACTCCACCAACTGCCTGGCCTCCAGGCTCACCGAGGATTGCCCCTCGGCCACCGGCGGCACGCGAAAGCGCCCCGCCTCCAGCCGCTTGCTCACCACGCAGTAGCCATTGGCGTCCCAGAACAACAGCCGCAGCATGTCCTGGCCCCGGTTGAAGAAGACGAACAAGTGCCCAGAGCGCGGCTCCTGCCCCAGCGCTCCCTTCACCAGCGCCGCCAGCCCATCGGCCTGCTTGCGCATGTCCGTCGGTCCGCTCGCCACGAAAATGCGTACCGACTCTGGCAGCCTCAGCATCTCGCGCTCTCCCGCAGCGCTCGCACCACGCGCACCAGCAACTGCTCACTCACTCCTTCGGGCACCTGCACGCGGACTCCCGACACCTCCAACTCCACTCCTCCCGTGATGCCACCGCCTGGCTCCTCCTCCGCTCGCACCCTCACGGGCACGAAGGACACCGGGGCCGGACCTCCCTGGCGTTGCCGCCAGAACCTCACTCGCGCATACGACAGCCCGTACCGCTGGCAGAACGCCCACAGCGAACTGCCCTCCGCCTGCTGCTCACGGAACACACCCGCGGCGATCTCCTCCGTCCACCGGGCACTGCGTGCCGCGACCAGCCACGAAGCCTCTTCCTCTCTTCTCGGCTCTCGGCTCTTCATCATCCCGCCACCCTGCACCTCCAGAGCTCCGACTACCACCTGGGTAGGACCGGGGGTTTAC
>NZ_JAHXBG010000064.1 GCF_020103725.1 Hyalangium gracile
CTACAAGCCGACCCGGACCATGAACTCGATCTCGCGCTCGGCGCTCGAGGGGTCATCGGTCTCACGGCACACGGCGGTGACGGTGTAGAACTTCGTCTTGGGACTGATGGTGTTGCTGTTGGAGATGTCCTGAACCTCGCGGTTCGGGTCCTTCATCGTGCTGGACACGTCGCTGGCGCTCAGCTCGGCCAGGCGGCCGAAGTGTCCCGTGCGCAGCTTGGTGCCGCGCAGGTCCTCGTCGATGAGGATCTTCTTGGGCCCCTCGAAGTCCAGCATGTTCAGCTTCGAGAGGAAGAGGTTGCGCGCGGCCTGGACGCAGGAGGACATCACGTCCTCCTGGGTCTGAATCTCGGAGGCGGCGCGCTCGGTGCCGGTGAAGGAGATGGCGCCCGCCACCAGCAGGGTGATGAGCACCACGACGATCATGGCCATGACGAGCGCCATGCCGCGGGCATTGGGAGTCGGGAAGTGCATGGGGGCTCAGCCTCCACCGGGGTTGATGGGACCAAACTGCCGGTTGAGCAGCAGGTTCTTGGGGGTGATGGATTCGCGCAGGATGGCGCGGTAGTAGTGCCCGCCCGAGGGGGTGAACTGCGGGTCGACGGGCGTCAGGGTGAGGTTCTCCAGGTGGCGCCAGGGAATGACGGTGTTGGCGAGCGCCGGGCCATCCGGGTACGGGGTGCCATCCGGTCGCACCAGCAGGTTGTCACCCGTAATCTGAGGGTCTGGCACCGAGCTGCGCGCCACGACGGTCATGCGCACCTGGCGGATGTTGGCCGGGTGGTCCAGCAGGCGCTTGTAGGGCATGTCCTGCGGGTTGAAGGCGGCGTACTGGCCGACGTTGAAGAACCAGCCGTGGGGCAGGTTGGTGAGGTCCCGCTCCTCCCACTTCTCGCCGTAGTGGTCGGGCGGCATGAGCTCGTTGACGCCCAGGATGATGGGCGTCTTGTCGGTGTCCTTGTTGTTGGTGTCCAGCACGTAGGCCACCTGGAGCTGCTCGATGCCCTCGGCCACCGGCACCGCGTCGTTGATGTCGATGACGCCGTCGCCCTGCACATCCAGGGCGCTGGGCATGTCCAGGCCCTGGTGCATCATGAGGTAGGGCGTGCGCTCGGGGGTGGCCGGGTTGCCGTCGTCGTCATAGGTGGTGACGAAGAAGGCGGCGCGGTGGATGAGCAGCACGTGCGGCGGCTGTCGGCCGAAGCAGGCGTGGGTGAAGCCCGGGTCTGACTGCTCGTGGAAGAGGCGGCCGGGAGCTTGGATGGGGGAGTTGGCGGCGGCCGTCTTGGGCGTCGGGTCGAGCGGAATCTCGGTGGCGCCGGTGGGGACGAAGGCGCCCACGGTGACGAACACGTGCGGCGGGTTCTCGTCCACGGTGATGTCCGGGAAGCCGGGGTCGCGCTCGCACAGCACCAGCAGAATCTGTCCCTTGCGCAGGGGCTGGGTGAGCGGGGCGGAGGCTTGCAGGGAGATGAGGGTGCTGGTGACGTTGGCGGCCCTGCGGCGGAACAGGCCATCGCGCCAGTGCACCGCGAAGGCATCCGGGAAGCCGACGTCCTGCGCGTCATTGGCGGCGTTGTACGAGTCGTAGGCGATGATGGCCCTGTCCGGGTTGACGCCATAGCCGGCCACGCGCAGGTGCCGGCCCAGGAAGGCCAGGGCCTGACGGCTGTTGGCCTGCACGCCGCGACGGCTGGCGTGGGACTGGTACTGCTGCGCCTGGGAGATGAAGGTGAGGCTGATGCCCAGCAGCACCACCGCACCCACGGCGGCGCCCACCAGCAGCTCCAGCAGCGTGAAACCTCGAGAGCGAACGGACTTGCGCATGACTCACAGCTCCAGGGAGGTGTTCGGGTCGCCGGTCATCGCCGCGACGCTGTATTTCACGGCCCAGGTGTTCACCTGCTTCATGCCGCCACCCGGCGCGGGGAAGCGCACCATGATGAGGATGCGTATCTGGTCCACCTGGTTGAAGCGCTCGGGGTTGGCCACCCGGACGGCGCGCCAGGCCACCTGGTAGAAGTTGGTCTGGCCCTCGGAGGTGAAGATGGCGTCGGCGGCGCCCAGCATGGGCCGCTCGGCCACCTGCGCCATGGCGGTCTGCAGCGTCACCAGGCCGTCCCCGTTCTCCATGTTGGAGAAATCCGCATCGTTCAAGGTCAGGTTGGTGGGGGTGTTGAGCAGGGCGTGGTTGAAAGGCAGCCGCTCGAAGGAGTCGGCCACGTCACGGGCAATCTTGCTGGCGGTAGTCTGGGAGCGGGCCAGGTTGTTCTGCTGACTGGCCAGCACGTTCATCTGCATGACGCCCAGGATGCCGACGGAGAAGACGACCAGGGCGGCCATGGCCTCGATGAGGCTGGTGCCGCGAGG
>NZ_JAHXBG010000065.1 GCF_020103725.1 Hyalangium gracile
GGTGAGGAAGCGGTGTCGTAGCGTGAAGCCCTCCACTGGCTGAGGGGGGCTTCCGATGAGCACGTGTCTGGCGTGGGCCCTGGTGCGCCATGCGCGAGGGGCCGCGGCGCTGTGGCTGGGTGCGCTGCTGTGGCTGGCGAGCGGATGCGCTACGTCCGCGGGGCCGCGCAGCACGGAAGCCGCCTACCGCCAGCGAGCCTGGCACCGCGAGCTTCAACTGGCAGCGGGCCTGGGGCAGGTGCGCCCCGCGCAGTGGGAGCGACGAGACGCTGAGCGTGCAGAGCCTGTTGCCCCAGGCTCGCGCCCGATACCGGAAGGCTGGCCGGAAGAGGCCGCCACGGAGGAGGAGCTGCTGGCGCCTTTCCTGGCGTGCTCCTCCGTCGCGGACTCGCTCGCGCTGCAGAACAGCGTGGACATGGGGCGAGTGGTGGCACGACTGAGCGACTGGGGCGCGGTACGGCTGGGCGCACTGGGGCCGCTGGTGGACGCACGAGCCGCGCACGCGCTCACCGGCAAGCGGGCCGCCTTCCTGCTTCAGGCTACACGCGACTACGGCGCTCACGCACAGGTGTTCGCCCTCTTCCTGCTCCACACCAGCTTCGACGACGAGCTGGAGGAACTGCTGGCGCTGCTGGCGCGAGACAAGCAGCTGAGCCAGACGCTGGGGCACATGGAGGCGGTGCGCCAGGAACTGGAGCGGCGCGGGCTGAAGCTGAAGGACTACCCGGAGCGAGCACAGCACGCCTCGGATGTCCTGCGAGGCCTGGGGCACGCCGCCACGGACGCGCTCAACAGCACTCCCACGAGCGACGGAGCGCGCTACCAGCGCATGAGCAAACAGCTCCAGCAGCTGCCGCCGGCCTACCAGCAGGCGCAAGCAGCGCTGGAGCGGGAGCTGATGCGTGAGCACTACACGCCCGGCAACGCGGCGCTGGGAAGCTTCGACCAGCTGACCTTCGGGGTGCCTCTGGGCCTCTACCACCTGGCGGTGGGCACGGCTCATGGCCTGGGAGCACTGACACAAGGGCAGTACGAGCAGGCCACGCGCGAGCTGGCTCCGGCGGCGCTGCTGGTGGCGCTGTATGCCGGCGGCAAGGGTGCGCGGTCTCTGGCGGAAGGAAAGTCGCGGCTCTCACCTCCGGAGCTGCGACTGGAGGCGCTGCGGCGGGTGGCGTGGCAGGTAGCAGAGCGGCTGGGGGTGGACGGCCTGAGCGAGCTGGCCCGTTACATTCGAGCCCGCCGGGAAGCCGCCGTCTTCGTGGGAGCTGGAGGAGAGCCCGCCGCCGTGGCCCTCTACGAAGCGCGCGGCAATCTGGCCCGAGCACAGGCCTGGTTGTCCGAGGCCCGCTCCGAGCGCCCGGCTCCCCAGGAACCGAGAACGCCTCCAGGCGGCGCACCCAGCGGCCTGTCCTCGCTGGTGGACGAAGCAGCTGGCCACAGCCCGGAAGTGGTGGAGGCCAAACTCCGCCAGGCCGAGCTGGAAGCCCCGGGCCCACGTCTGCCCGCGGATGTGGCACTGCTCCACAAGCTGCGCGACACCCTCTCCTCCCCACCTCCGGGAGTACCGGAGGGCTACGCCCTCTGGGCGGAGTACCTCACCTATCGCCAGCGGCGACTCACCGCCCTGGAGCGCGGCGAGGCCACGGCCGGGCCTCTGCGCTGGGAACCCTACGAGCGCATGCGGGGCATCTTCGCCCGAGGGCTGGCCTTCGAGCGCGCCATGGTGGAACTGCTGCGCGCGGATGCCCTCCTACCGATGGCTCAGCGCCGCTGGCTTCAGGGCTTCACCCAGCCACGCATCGAGGTGCACGTGGGCGTGTCCAAACCGGGTGTGCCTGGCCTTCGCTACGCGGACGTGCTCGTCATCGAGCAACAGCCCTCCGCCGGCCAGCCTCCTCGCGTAGAGACCTTCAGCTTCAAGAGCCGCTTCCTCGCGTCAATGAAGCCAGA
>NZ_JAHXBG010000066.1 GCF_020103725.1 Hyalangium gracile
GAGCGGACCCACCCGACGCCGCATGAAGTCGTCGTCCTGTTCCTCAAGCTGTTTGATGCCCTGGAGCACATGCACGCGAAAAAGGTGCTCCATCGGGATTTGAGCCTGAGAAACATCATGGTCACCAAGGATGGCGAGCCGGTGATCATCGACTTTGGAGCGGCGGACTATGCAACCGCTGAAGATTTGACCGACGGGCCGCTACCCCCAGGAACGCCGCGCAACCGCAGCCCCGAGGCTCAAAGCTTCTGGGATGAAAACCGCCTCAAGCACGGGGCCCGTTACACGTTCAAGGAGACGGACGATAATTTCGCGCTCGGGGCCAACCTCTACGACGTGCTGACGGCCCCGACACCGGAACGCAGCGAGCGGCGGCCCGTGCTCAATAGCATGTTGCTGGTGCCGCCCACCCCGTATCGAGCAACCAAGGGGCGCGTTCCAGGGGAGTTGAGCGCCTACGCGATGCAGCTGATCCATCGTGACCTGGAGGTGCGGCCAGCGACGGCGAAGGATGCGCGGCGCCTCCTGGCAGACTTGGAGCGCTACGAGGGGGCCGATTGGCGAGAGCTCCCCATTCACCCGGCATCCTCGCAGCTACCGCCAGAGCCCCCGGAAGCGGAGCCCTTGCCAGTGGAAGCGCGACAACCCGAGGGTCCGCAGGCGCCGATCCCTTCCCATCCGCTCCCGGTACAAGTGAGGCCAGCGGATGCGGCGCCCGTGCCTTCTCCGGTGCAGGTAGCGCCAGCAGATGCGGCGCCCGTGCCTTCTGCTGCTGCGCGGGCTCCTGTGCAGCACAGCCCGCGCCGTGCGAGCTTGCGTCCGGTGTTCCTCGGGGCGTTGGCGCTCTCTGTCTTCGCGGCAGTCGTGGCCGCATCCCTGCTGCATACGTCAGCGCAACCCGAGCGGCCCCCCGTGGCCAGGAGCACACCAGCGGAGCAACCCCCAGCCTCAAGCACTCTGGCCGAAAAGCCGACAAGCCGCCCCGAGCGGTTAGCCTCCCCTCTCCCTACCCAGAAGGAGGCGAGCCCGTCCGTGAAGCTGCCCGACAACTCCCAGACTCTCACCAATGGCGTACCCGACCCGCAGCAAGTCCAGAGAGTCAGCGCACGGCGCGCGGTCATCAAGAAGTGCGCGGCGCTCGTGGCCTCCGTCGCATGGCTTGAAGCGGGCTGCACTGGCGTGCAGACACGCCCGGATCCCGAGCCGTGTCCCGAAGGAGCCCTGGAGGCGATGAAAGAGCTAGGGTGGGACGTGAGCTACGAAATCCCCGGACCCGGCATCCTGCTAGACGTGACCAAGGGGACCTATGAAGAGGCACGCGAACAACCTGATGCCGTTTGGAAGGATGGGCCCGTTACGGGTGCCCTGATCAGGGCGGAAGGCAAGGCACCTGCGGGGATGAGGGTAGATGGGCATCTGTGGACGACGGGAGATCACATCTATGGACGATACGTCCGTGCCCACCTTCCAGGCGGGCGCACCGTGCCGATCTGCCTCGAACTGGCGAACGAGGGCGAATTGGGCTCGACACTGGAAGAGGGCTCGAAGCCCGGCGCCCCTGTGGCCTCCAAGGTGTCCGGGACGGTGGCCGTTGAGCGTTGGAGGTGAGCCGGGCCCGGAGGAGCGCTTGCGCGCATTGGACAGGCACCGCGCGTCGGCCAGGTGTGGCTCCCTCCCGCATCGAGGTGGGCCTGCCGGGGCGTTCCGCTGATGCTGTAGCCAGAGATCGCGCCGCGTCTAACCTTGGGCGTCGTTCCATGTCCCTGCACATGGCAGGTAGTGTTTCCCTCCGTTGCGCGGCGCCCTTTCGCGCGCTGCCAGGAGCCGATCCCACATGTGTTGATGGTCCTCAGGGAGCGCGTGTTTCTGATCCTCAGTCGACCGGGATTCCAGATCTCAGATCTCCACCGTCA
>NZ_JAHXBG010000067.1 GCF_020103725.1 Hyalangium gracile
TCGCACGTCTTGTCCGGCAACTGCTGGGTGTGGACGCACTCGCCCGTGGCGGGGTTGCACACGGACTCGTTCGTGTAACAGACGAGGTTGGGCGGCTGGCACGTCTTCAGGGTCCCCACGCACTCGACGGTCGAGCTGGTCCCTGGCCGGCAGCGGTCTTCCAGTGTGCACGGGTTCTTGTCATCACATGCATTGTTCAGGCACTCGCTGTCCGCGCACGCAACGGCGTCATCACAGTCCATGTCCCGCGTCCCCGCGCAGATCTCGGGCTGGCCTGGATGAACGTTCGCGTCTTTGTCATCACAGTCCGTCCCCGCCACCTTGTTGGTCTTGAGGATGTGCTTGTCACCATCATCGTCCTGGGCCAGGAGATCGAAGTGGAGCTCCTTGATACCCTGCTTTGGGACCTTGACGGGCAAGGTGTGTCGCTCCAACTCGGTGCCGGAGCAGCTTTTATCCCTAGAGGACTTATAGGATGCCACCTCGATGAGCAGATCTCGCGTCCACTCCGCCTTGCGGAACACCGTGACGGTGATGATCTGCGGCCCATCCGGGTTCTTGAAGGTGCTCTGCTGGGTGTATGTGACAGCTGAGTTTCCATTGGAGTCCGAAGCGGAGACGCGGACGCACGCGGGTGTGTACGAGCCATAGGTGATGGAGACCTGCACCGCACCTTCGTCCGGCCCATACTCACGGCATGCGGAAAGGATGAGGAGCAGCCCGAAGAAGCAAAGACGGTTCATGAGAGTGCCTGGCGCACGACTGGAATCGCCAGGCTAGAGACCACGCTGAATCGGGGCGATACCACCCAGGGAGTACGCTCTCCCGGCTCCAGGGCGCGCAGCAGCGCACCCGGCCGTCACCGGTGGATGCACTCACGTTTCTGGCTGGAGCCAAACTGTGCACGGCACCTGCTCGGCCGTGCTCTCTACGTCTTCCCGATCACGGGCAGACCGGGGTCACCTTGGGGCTGATGTCACAGCCGTTGCTGTCAGTGGTGTTGCAACTCAGATGAATGTCGCAACTGCCGATGCCACGCACCCGGATGACGCCCACGCCTCCGCCCGCGCCACCGCCGCCCGCGTTGTTGGGGCCGTTGCCTCCCACCTTTGCGACGATCGTGTCCGCGCCGCCGTCACCGCCTGGGCCTCCATCTCCTCCCACGTCCGGGCAGCGGGCGGGATCCTTCGAGAACTGGGAGCCATCGACTCCAGCGCTTCCGGATCTCCCATCCGTATCTCCGCCCTCCGCGCCGCTGCCTCCGTTGGCGGTGAGCTTGGCCTGGTCGGTGAGTTCCAGGCGGAAGGCCTCCAGGAGCAAGCCCCCTCCGCTGCCACCGCCCCCTCCGCCTCCCGCATTGCCCGAGGAGCCTCTGCCGCTGGCCCCGCCACCTCCGCTGACGGAGACCCAGTGCTCCACCTTGAGCGTGCCGCCCACGGAGAGCTGCACGGCCCCACCGCCCGCACCACCCACACCCCCGTTCATGGTGCTACCCCCCGTGCCTCCCGCGCAGCCGCCGATCAGGGGCACCAACGGGCTGCTCAACGCGGTGCCTGCTGTGCCGCCCGCGAGGTTCGAGTCGTTCTTGCCGCCCACGGCGCCTGCGTTGCCAAAGCCACCGCCACCGCCACCGCTGCCTTCTCCATGGGAGAACCCACCATTTCCGCCCGTCTGCGTGCCGCAGCCGACGCGGTTGCCGCCCGCGCCTGGCACGTTCATGTCCGCGTCCGCCAGCAGAGCACCTGAGAGCGTGGCGTCGCCATACACCGCGAGGATGACCGGACGGGTGCCTCGCAGCTTCAGGGCATTGCCCGCGCCGATGGTGAAGTTGCGGATGGGCACCACCACGTAGTCGCCGACGACCCTGATGGGAGGTACCGGCGGGAAGGTGCA
>NZ_JAHXBG010000068.1 GCF_020103725.1 Hyalangium gracile
CGCAGGTGGACGAGGGCACGGGCCTGGGCGAGCCGAGCCTCCTCGGAGTCGAAGTCGACGGGGGTGGGACGGGTGAGAAAGAGAACGGCGCCGTGGGGTAGCTCCTCCATGTGAGCGCATGGGGTGGTGAGCACGCGCTGGCGACCGAGCTCCTCCACCAGTCGAGGCCCATAGACGTTGAGCCAGAAGACTTCCTCGATTCGAGGGGTAGCGAGAGGGTGCTTCGCGAGCGGATCGCTGCTCAGCCAGAAGTCGGTGCGGCTATGGCCCAGACCGTGAGACAGCGGGAGGCGAGAAGCGATGGCACGGACGAAAGCGATGATGTGCTCTGCTCGTTGAGCCCCCCGGCCCGGCTCGCGAAGGAAGGAGAGGGGGGCCAGAACCAACTCGACGGAGAAGGGGGCTCCTTTCTTGTCCGTCCTGGACCTGAGCGTGAGGATGACTTCGGGTGCCTGGGAGCGCCCCAGGATGATGGTTGTGGTGTTGATACCCTGAGCCTCGTGGAGCCGCTTACGCAGGAGCTGGCGCGAATATTTCAGGCGTGGGCCCAGGAGATGCATCTCGTCCGGGCGGAGTTCTTCGCCCAATGATTCGATGACGTCCAGCACTGGCTCCAGTCCTTCGATGCCAGGGCTCAGTGGGTTGATGGACGAGAAAAGATTGAGAAGGAAGCTGTCGGACTTGTTCCACTCTTCAGGGGACATGGAAGTGGAGTTCAACCTCGTGAGCGGCTGCTTCGCTGCTGAGAACCCTCTTGAGGTCTGCCGAGAGACTTCTCCCGTCATAAATGAGATGCACCTGGTTGACGACCACTTTCTCTTTGAAGAGAGGGTGGTCAGGCCTTCGTACCTCGACCGTTCCGCCGTATTTCGTTTGTGCCTCACGGGCATCGATATTCACTCGAGTGAGCGCCTCTCTTTGGCTCAGGGCGCCGAAGTCGCGCTGCTTCATGCTGAAGGAGTGGATGTTCGGCCGCATGCCCGCGCTCAGCGTGGCATCATCCACGACGAGTGCATCCGCGTAGGTGAGGGTGCTGCTGCCCTCATGTTTCAACCCCATGTTCTCCGTGACCAGCGGCCGCTTCATGTCTGGCACCCAGGCCCTGTTGCCGCCGGGCTCCTGGACTTGCTGAAGCACGCGTACCGCACTGCGCTGGAACTCCAGCGAGCGCTGGAACCTGCCGAGCAGGGATGAGTAGGCCTCCCACGTCAGTGGAGGCTTCACCTCGGTACGTCCTGGAGGAAGGGGGCGCGTCCCCGCGAGCTCTTCGTAGCGTCGGCCCCAGTAGGCCACGTAGCTCGTCCACCGTGGGCTGTCGGCTCCCACGCTCGAAGGAGGCTGGGTGCTGACAGGGCGGGAGCGGTCGAGCGCGTCCAGGCGAGCCGGACAGCGAGGCCCCACCTCCAGCGCCTCGGCCTCGACCATGCGTGCTTCCAGCGCGGGAAGCTCCTCGGCCGCCAGACGTGTCTCCACTCCGGCCAGCGCCAGCCTCCCCGCCTCGACGGAGGCTGCCCCGGCTTCGGAGGTGCTTGCTTCGACCGCCGCTGGGCCCGCGGCGCGTGTCTTGAGCACGGTGCCCACCAGCAGCACGTCGAGGACTGCCGAGACCACCGTGGTGCGGACGCGTTCGAGCCGGGCCTGGCTCTCAAAGCCGTCAGCCATCACCTGGCGCAGGCGCAAGCCCCCCGCTCCGCGCGAGGGCATGAGCTCGTCCAGCTTGTGCCATTGCAC
>NZ_JAHXBG010000069.1 GCF_020103725.1 Hyalangium gracile
GCGGCGCGGTCCTTGTGGAAGTGGCAGCGGCGCAAGGTGCTCTCGATGAGCTGGCGCTCCAGGCGCTGCATCATCTGCTCCAGGTTGACGCCCTCCGGTAGCTCGAGCGGCGGGGTGCCCGTATCCTCGGCGGCGCGGTGGAACTCCTGCTCGAAGGTGATGTCGCTCTCCTCCAGCTGCGGCCCCTGGCGCACCAGCAGCGCGCGGCACACCACGTTGCGCAGCTCGCGGATGGTGCCCGGCCAGGAGTGCTGCTGAAGCCTGGCCAGTGCGGCCGGTGTGAACTTCGGCGCCACGCCCCGCGGCGCATGGGCTCGCACGAAGTGCTCGGCCAGCAGGCGGATGTCCCGGCGCCGGTTGCGCAGCGGCGGCAGCACCAACGGCATGACGCTCAGCCGGTAGTACAGGTCCTCGCGGAACCTCCCCTGGCGAGCCCACTGCGCCAACTCCCGGTTGGTGGCCGCCACCACGCGCACGTCTACGTGGAAGGGGCGGTTGGCTCCCACCGGCTTCACCTCTCCGCTCTCCAGCACGCGCAGCAGCTTGGCCTGCAGCTCCAGCGGCAGCTCGCCCACCTCGTCCAGGAAGAGCGTGCCCCCGTCCGCCTCCTCGAAGGCGCCCTTGCGCCTGGCGTTGGCGCCCGTGAAGGCTCCCTTCTCGTGGCCGAACAGCTCGCTCTCCATCAGCGTCGGGGAGAGCGCCGCGCAGTTGATGGGGATGAAGGCCTGCCCGGCTCGCGGCGAGCACTCATGCAGCGCTCGCGCCACCAGCTCCTTGCCGGTTCCGGACTCGCCCAGCACCGTCACCACCGCGGGGGAGGGCGCCACCCGCTGGATGAGCTCCACCAACTGCCGCACCGCCGGCTCCGTGCCGACGATGCCGTGGAAGGACGCCTGCGGCTGCCTCGGGGCTAGCGGCTCGAAGTGCAGCTCTGTCTCTCCCACCCGCAGCACGGTGTTCAGCGGCAGCTCCGCCTCGAACAGGCGCACCCCGTCCACCAGGAACGTCCCGTTGGTGGTGTTCAGGTCCCGCACGTGGACGCCCGCCTCGCTCCGTGTCACCTGAAGGTGACGGCCGGAGAGGAACCGGTCCTGGAGGACCAGCTCGTTGCTCGGGTCCTTGCCCAGCGTGAAGGTGCCGGGGCCGGGCGTATAGAGGAGCTCGGTGGCGCCCTGCTTCACGCGCAGCTGGACGGGGGGCAGCGCCTCCTCGGGGGACTGGCGAGGCTGGACGTCGGTGCGCTGGCCCGGCTGGGTGGGCTCCGCGCTCCCCGTGGGGCCGCGCTCCCGGAACATCGCGCGCCACTGGCCCAGGTGCAGATCCGCCCCATCCGGCAGCTCGCCGCGCTGCATGGGCTGGCCGGCCACCACGGTGCCCTGGCCCGACAGGTCCTCCAGCAGGCAGCGCGTGCCGTCCAGCAGCAGCGCCAGGTGCTGGCGGCTCACGTGGGGATCCGGGATGACGA
>NZ_JAHXBG010000070.1 GCF_020103725.1 Hyalangium gracile
TCTCCCTGAGTCCAGGCGTTCGCGTAGGCCGCCGCTCTCGCGTACAGGAAGCGCGGCGCCGGGCCGTCCAGGTCCTCGAGTTCCTCGTTCTCTGTCTCCTGATAGTGGTTACCCGGAGCCCCCACACCGATGGCCACGACGTTGCCTGCCACCACGCGGTTGTCGATGCGGCGCGAGCCTCCTCCCGGCAGCAGCACCTCCATCGACCACTGGTACGGCGTGCCCAGGCCCACGCCTCGGCTTGCCGCTGCCACCTCTCTTCCGTTGATGCGGACGACCGGGCGCACCTCCACCAGCGAAGCGGGTGCCGCGTAGAGCCCACCCGCCAGCTCGATGAGCTGTCGGTCTGTCTCCGTGGCCGGGACGTGGGTCAACACCGTCCGATGGCCGGTGAGCTGGTGGAAGGGGAGGGTGAGCTCGAAGAGAGGACCCGCCTCGTTTCGGGCCGTGAGGCGCACGCGCTGCTGGAGCGACTCCGGCAGGAAGGCGGACTCACCGTGAACGCTGTGCACCTGGTAGGGCAACGAGCCCGGCAGGAGCGGCAGCTCCTCGCGCCGGGGCACCACCGTCCACTGCACCTGTGAATAGAAGATGTCCGGGCGCTGCGCGGACAGGTAGCTCTCCACACGCCCGCGCACGAACTCCACCATCGACTGCTGCGTCGGCGCGCTCAGCCAGGTCGCGGTGAGTGTGTCCGGCGTCTCCCCCAGCGATGTGAGCGAGTCCAGCACGGGAGGCGTGGCTGCTGCCTTTGCCTGGCCCGTCAGGGTGGTCTCCAGCGCCACCCACTGCCGCCCCACCTTGCCGCTGCCCACGCCGCGGTACTCCGCGAAGTCGACATAGGCCTCCACCCAGACGCGCACCAGCTTCACCGCCGCCACCCGTCCTCCTCGCACCAGCGGCTCGTACGGAATGGCGGCGGCGTTCAGCGCCTGAGTCACCTGTGCGCTCTTTTCCGGCGAGAGCGAGAAGGCCGCGCCCCCAGCCGTCGCCGCGTCGAGCTTCACCACCTCCTCGCCCGTGAGCATCCCCAGCGAGGCGGCGATCTGCTCCACGGACAGCTCCACCGTGCCGTGGACGAAGCGCGCCGGCGTGCCCTGCGCTCGCAGCAGCGCCACCAGCAGCGCCGACAGGTCCGCGTCGTTGCCCCGCCGCTCCCGCAGCGTCTGGGTCGAGCCCTTGAGCGAGCCGTAGTACCAGTCCAGCCGCGTCTCGTTCTTCACGAAGTCGTAGGCCGCCTTCGCCGTGCCCAGCTCCTGCGCCTTCGTGAGAATCTCCGGAGAGAGCTCCACTTCGCGGCCCTCGGAGGAGTCATCGAGCGCCGGCTCCGAGCTCAGGGACAGATAGGCCGGAGTCATCCGCGCCGTGGGCATTGGCCCCGCCTCCGCGCCTCCCTGCACGTACGTCAGCTCCGCGCCCAGCAC
>NZ_JAHXBG010000071.1 GCF_020103725.1 Hyalangium gracile
TTCTACCTACAGAGTAAGCACGTCCGGCATCCCTTCTCCTGGAGCTGTGCGGTGGCCTTCGATGCAATCCTTGAACGGTTTGTCAAAGACAGTCCGGTGAGTGTCATGGCGCGGCTGGTTCTCCAGCGCGCCGTCAGCGCAGAGTGGATGGACTCGCTCTTCGAGGAGCACCGCCAGAGGCAGTACACCCGGGAGCTTCTCTTCTCCACCGTTGTCGGGCTGATGTCGGTGGTGGCCCTGGGGCTGCGCCCGTCTTTGCATGCGGCCGCGAAAGCTGCGGAGGTAGGCACCTCCTTGGCCGCGCTCTACGACAAGGTCAATCGGATGGAGCCAGGGCTGGTGCGCGCCCTGGTTCGTGGCAGTGCTCAGCGACTGGCGCCCGTGGTGGAACCGCTGCGGACAGGCCAGAAGCCTTGGGTAGAGGGTTATCGCGTCCGAGTCATTGACGGCAATCACCTGCCTGCCAGTGAGAAGAGGCTCAAGCCGCTGCGTGAGTTTCGAGGAGCCGCCCTGCCTGGGCACTCGCTGGTGGTGTACGCACCCGAGCAAGGGTTGGTGGTGGACATGGTGCCTTGCGAGGACGCGCACGCCCAAGAGAGGACGCTGGTGGCCGCAGCGCTGGAGCATGCCCAACAGGGAGACTTGTGGATAGCCGACAGAAACTTCTCCACCGCCCGGATTGTCTTTGGCTTGGAGGACCGACAGGCCGCCTTCATCATCCGAGAGCACGGACGCACTCCCAGCCCGACTGAGGTGGGGAAGCGCAAGAAGATGGGCCGTGTGGAGACGGGCGTCGTCTTCGAGCAGGCCGTCCAGGTGGAGGACGGCAGCGGGCGCCTGCTCACGCTTCGTCGCATCGAACTTCAACTGGATGAGCCCACCGAGGAGGGGGAGCCTCTCATTCGTCTGCTCACGAACGCCCCGGAGGACAAACTCTCCGCCGAGCAGGTGGCGGGTTTGTACCGCAAGCGCTGGAGCATCGAAGGCATGTTTCAGAGTCTTGAATCCGCCCTCCACAGCGAGGTGCGGACGCTGGGCCAGCCCAGAGCGGCACTCCTGGCTTTCGGTACCGCCGTGGTGGCCTACAACATCTTGGCGGTCATCCAGGCGGCTGTCGAGGCGGCACACCCTGAGGCCAAGGCCGAGGGCATTGAAATCTCACTCTTCTTCGTTTCCACCGAGGTGAAGGCGACCTATGGCGGGATGGTGATTGCCGTGGAGGACGAGATTTGGTCCGCCTTCGACGAGCAATCCCCTCTTCAACTCAGCCGAACCCTCATCCGCGTCGCCCAGCATGTTCAGCCCAAGCGCCTGCGCAAGCACCCACGAGGGCCCAAGAAGAAGACGAAGAAGGGTTACGTCTCAGGACGG
>NZ_JAHXBG010000072.1 GCF_020103725.1 Hyalangium gracile
GGTAGCCTCGAACACCATGAAATAGCACTCGTCCTCGTAATCGAACATCTGCCGCCCGCAGGGCGGACGTTCCCCTTCAATAGGCCCTGCCCAGCATGCGCCGTACTGGAGTCTCTGGAGACGACGCCTGAGCCCTCTCCACCTCGAAGACGTTCGACGCCGGCACCGTCCGCCCCCGAACCGCCAACGCGCCCCCCACAAGCAGGGCCACGGTAGCGAGGGCCGCTCCCGCGGGAAGCCACGGGGCGCGCCTCCGGGGCGGCCCCGGCCTGCTGGCCCGCTCGGTGGCCGCGGCGGCCGCCTCGAAGCGCGGCACCGAGGCGTGCTGGAGGCTCTGCAGCAGCGCCACCTCTCGCTTGTAGCGCGGGTCCTCCGCCGTCACCGCCACCTTCAACGCGAAGGGCCCGGCCTCCGAGTGCCCGGCTCTCTGGGCCCGGAACACCACCCCGAAGCTGCCCCGGTCGTGCCGCGCGCGGATGCGCCAGGGCCCCACGAGCACCCCGGGCACCAACTCCGCGTGCGTCCCTTCGCTCTCCTTCACCGCTCCCTCCTAGGTGGTTGGCAGCCAGCGACCTTACCCTGCAAGTAGCCTTGAGCGAAATCGTACCGAGTGAGCCGCAGCAGCCTGAAGGGCAGGAAGACGCGGCGGCATGCGCGGTCCGGCCGGACGTCACCTACGTGGACGCCAGCTCAGGCTGCGCCTGGGAGGAACCGAGCACGGACGGATACCTCATCATCGCGGCTCCTCCGACGTGGGCGAACGGAGCACGGGGCCCACCGCCGCGTAGCACTTGCCCTGGTAGTCGTAGAGCGTGTCCCCGCACGGGACTCGCTCTCCTTCGATGGGGCCAAGCCAGCACCCCCCGTTGATCTCCTTCTCTCCCCTTCGGCAGGGAGGTGTGCGCTGACCAGGAAGTGGCTCATTGGGCAGCGCCCTTCCGTAGGCCATCAAGGGGAACAGGAGCGAATCGCCATCTTCAGCGCTCGCGAGCGCCTCCTCCCCTACGCCGGCATCCCGCGTATCCGAAGTGGGGCTGCCTCTCCTCTCCAGCGTCCCGCTCCAGTCCCGAGTCCGGACGGTGCGCACCGCCAACGCGCTCCCCACAAGCAGAGCCACGGTCGCGAGGGCTGCTCCAGCCGGAAGCCACGGGGCGCGCCTGCGGGGCGGGCCCGGCCTGCTGGCCCGCTCGGTGGCCGCGGCGGCCGGCGTCGGCTCGATGGGGGCGCTGGCCTCCGGTTGCTGGGCGGCATGCCTCAGCGCGGCTGCCAGCGACGCGGCCCTCGGCCGACGCAGCGGCTCCTCGGCCAGGCACGCCAGCAGCAACGCGTCCAGCCCCGAGCTCACCGTGGCGAAGTCCCTGGGCGG
>NZ_JAHXBG010000073.1 GCF_020103725.1 Hyalangium gracile
GGGACGTGCTGCGGGGCCTGGGACAGGCCGCCACGGACGCGCTCAACAGCAGCTCGGTGAGCGATGGGGCGCGCTACGCGAACATGTCCGAGCAGGGCCTGCAGCTGCCGCCGGCCTATCAGCGCGCGCTGGAGGAGGTGGAGCGGGAGCTGGTGAGAGAGCACTACGCGCCCGGCAGCGCGGCGCTGGGCAGCATCGATCAGCTGACGTTCGGGGTGCCGCTGGGCTTCTACCACCTGGTGGCGGGGACGGCGCACGGGGTGAAGGAGCTGACGCAGGGGCAGTACGAGCAGGCCACGAGAGAGCTGGCCCCAGCGGCGCTGTTGGTCGGGCTGTACGCGGGAGGCAAGGGGGCACGGTCCCTGGCCGGGGTGGAGGGTGTGCGGCTGCGGCTCCCGGTGCCGGAGCTGAGGCTGGAAGCGCTCCAGCGAGCGGCGTGGCAGGTGGGGGAGCGGTTGGGGTTGGAGGGACTGGGAGAGCTGGCGCGCTACATCCGAGCCAGCCGGGAAGCAGCGGTGTTCGTGGCAGCGGGAGGCGAGCCCGCCGCCGTGGCGCTGTGCGAGGCGCGGGGCAATGTGGCGCGAGCGCAGGCGTGGTTGTCGGAGGCCCGGCCCGAGCGGGCGGGAGCCGTGGAGCCGAAGGCCATGTCCGGCAGAGCGTCAGGGGGTGTGGCCTCGTTGGTGGACGAGGCGTCCGGTTACAGCGCGGAGGTGGTGGAGGCGAAGCTGCGGCAGGCGGAGCGCGAAGCGCCTGGGCCGCGGCTGCCCGCGGACGTGGCGCTGCTGGAGAGACTGCGCGCCACGCTGGGCACTGCGCCGCCGGGAGTGCCGGAGGGCGCCGTGCTGTGGAGCGAGTACGTCTCCTACCGGCAGAGGCGCCTGGCGGACCTTCAGCAAGGAAGGGCAACGGCAGGACCGCTGCGGTGGGAGCCGTACGAGCGGATGAGAGGAGCGTTCGCCCGGGGAGTGGCCTTCGAGCGGGCCATGGTAGCGGTGCTCCGGGCGGACGCGGCCTTGGCGCAGGCGCAGCGGCAGTGGCTCAAGAGCTTCCACCAGCCGCGCATCGAGGTGCAGGTGGGGGTGGCGAAGCCGGGAGTGCCCGGTATCCGCTACGCGGATGTGCTCGTCATCGAGGCGCAGCCCGCCGCTGGACAGCCTCCCCGCGTGGAGACCTTCAGCTTCAAGAGCCGCTACCTCGCGC
>NZ_JAHXBG010000074.1 GCF_020103725.1 Hyalangium gracile
CGTCATCGAGGCGCAGCCCGCCGCTGGACAGCCTCCCCGCGTGGAGACCTTCAGCTTCAAGAGCCGCTACCTCGCGCCACTGGAACGCGACGCATTGGTGGCGCAGATGGCGGTGGATGCACGCACAGCCGTGGACTATTACGGAGGAGCGGTGGACATCCTGCGGCCCGCCCTCAAGCGCCACGTGCAGGTGCAACACGTCCGCCTCGTCTACGAGGGCGGAGCGCTCATGCCCAGGAATCTCGACCACCTGAGGATTGCCGTGGACAAGGTCAGGCGGGAGGTCAAGGGAGTGCAGGTGCTGGTCCGGTGAAGTTGCTGACGCTGCAGGACTTGAATGTCGAGGACAGTCTTGCCCTCCATTGGGAAGGCACCTTCGAGTCACACCTGCGGATCGAGCAAGCGCTGGAGCCGTTTCTCCAGGCGCTCGAGGAACACGCCAGCGAGTGGATGCCGGACATCGTCCAGAGCCAGCGGCGGCGGAAATACTCTCGGGACGCAGTCTGGAAGGCGCTGGAGGAGCGCCGCACCGAGTCCGGCTCGATCATCGGTCTCCATCGCGCCACCGCACCGGCCGTGTCCCTGACGCTCCACCTCCTGCTCGCGCAAGTCCCGCGTGAATTGAGCGTCAGCCTGGATGTTCAGCCGCTCACCTTCTTCGCGGAAGAGGAGCGGTGCCGCGGATTCGTGGAGCTGGTGCGCGCCTGGGCGTCACATCATCCAGTCCCGTATGCGGCGGCTCACAGCGCGGCGGATCGGCAGCTGGCAGACTTTCCCAGCTTCGGCCGTGACGACGAGACCCGGTTCCAGAATGGGTTCGACCAGATCTACGAAGTCTTCTGGCTCAACGTGTTCGGCCCGAAGCTGGTGGCTACCGTAGGCCGCGAGCGCATGCTGTCCACCCCCGCCCACAGTGTGGAGGAGCTGCCCAACGGCTCCATCCTGCTCGTGACGTGGCCCACCGCCGCGGACTTCAGCCGGGAGGAAGCACGCCAGGCCCAGGCCCGAGCGCTGGTGCATCTGCGCCCGGAGCTCGACTTCGCCACGGTGCTGAGCACTCTCCAGGAGCGCAACGCCGCCCTCGTGCCCGTCGCGCCCCGCTTCCCACCGGAGGTGGCCCCCCTGCTGGCGCGGCTGGTGGACAGCGTCGCCATCAGCCAGCGCCAGCGGAGAATCGCGGAGCTCAA
>NZ_JAHXBG010000075.1 GCF_020103725.1 Hyalangium gracile
CGTCATCGAGGCGCAGCCCGCCGCTGGACAGCCTCCCCGCGTGGAGACCTTCAGCTTCAAGAGCCGCTACCTCGCGCAGCTAGACCCCGATCCCCTGGGTGCACAGATAGAGGCGGATGCATGCGCCGCTTTGGACTATTACGGCGGAACGCTGGACATTCTACGACCCTCTCTGAAACGTCGTGCGCAAGTGCAGCACGTCCGTCTCGTCTACGAGGGCGGCGTGCTCTTGCCCAAGAGAACCCAAGCCTTGGAGAAGGCGGTCAATCAGGTGCAATCGAGGGTCAAGGGCGTGGAGGTGGTGTTCCGATGAAGCTGCTGACGCTGCAGGATCTGAATGTGGAGGACAGTCTCGATCTCTATTGGGACGGTACTTTCGATCCACAGATGGACCCCAAGCGCGCCTTGGCCCCCTTCTTCGAGGCCCTCGAGAAGTATGCCGGTGAGTGGATGCCGGACATCGTCAAAGGCACGAGGCGGCGAAAGTACTCGCGAGCTGCTGTCTGGAAAGCGTTGGAGGAACGCCGTACCGAATACAGCTCAGGCTGTGGGCTCTATCACACGACATCTCCCTTCGTGTCATTGGCGCTCAGCTTCGGGCTCAAGCAGATTCCCCGAGAGCTGGGTGTCATGCTCCATGTACAGCCGCTGACCTTCTTCATGGACTCGGAGCGGTGTCGCAGGTTCGTGGAGCTGGTCCGCGCCTGGTCTTCCCATTACCCGGTGCCCTACGCCGCGGCTCACAGTGGGGCGGACGGGGAACTGGCGGACGCTCCGTACTACGGTCGCGATAAGCAGACCGCGCGGGCCAATGGGTTCGACCAGGTCTACGAGGTGTGCTGGCTCAACGTGTTCGGCCCGAAGCTGGTGGCTACCGTAGGCCGCGAGCGCATGCTGTCCACCCCCGCCCACCGGGTGGAGGAACTGCCCAACGGTTCCATCCTACTGGTGACGTGGCCCACCGCCGCGGACTTCACCCGGGAGGAAGCACGCCAGGCCCAGGCGCGTGCGCTGGTGCATCTGCGCCCGGAGCTCGACTTCGCCACGGTGCTGCGCAGCCTCCAGGAGCGCAACGCCGCCCTCGTGCCCGTCGAGCCCCGCTTCTCACCAGAGGTGGCCCCCCTGCTGGCGCGGCTGGTGGACAGCGTCGCCATCAGCCAGCGCCAGCGGAGAATCGCGGAGCTCAA
>NZ_JAHXBG010000076.1 GCF_020103725.1 Hyalangium gracile
GCTGGAGTTCCAGCGCAGTGCGGTACGCGTGCTTCAGCAAGTCCAGGAGCCCGGCGGCAACAGGGCCTGGGTGCCAGGCATGAAGCGGCCGCTGGTCACGGAGAACATGGGGTTGAAGCATGAGGGCAGCAGCACCCTCGCCTACGCGGATGCACTCGTCGTGGATGAGGCCACGCTGAGCGCGGGCATGCGGCCAAACATCCACTCCTTCAGCATGAAGCAGCGGGACTTCTCCGCCATGAGCGACGTCGAGGTTCGCAATCAAGTGCGCCTCGATGTAACGGAAGCCCAACTGAAGTACGGCGGAACCATCGAGATACGCAGGCCTGGCCATCCCCTCTTCGGAAAGAAAGTGGTCGTGACTCGCGTGCATCTCGTCTATGACGAGACGAACCTCTCGCCCTCACTCAAGAATGTCCTACGTGGTGGAGCGAGCAGCCGAGGGATTGAACTCCACTTCCATGTCCCCTGAAGAGTGGAACCAGTCTGACGCCTTCCTCCTCAAGGTCTTCTCACCCATCAATCCGCTGGCGCGTGGCATCGAAGGGCTGGAGCCATTCCTGGACATCGTTGAATCGCTGGATGAGGAGCTCCGTCCGGACCAGATGTACTTCCTGCACGGGCGTCGGCGTCTGAAGTACTCGCGCCAGATGCTGCGCAACAGGTTCCAAGAAATTCTCGGTGTCGACACCACAAACGTCCTGCTGGGCCGCTCCCGGCCACCTGAAATCACCCTCGATCTTCTAGGCAGAACAAGTGAGGAGGCCGTCTTCTGCTCCTTCGAGCTGGTGGTGAATCCCTTCTCCTTCGTTCGCAAGCCAGGCCGTGCTGCTCACTGGGCCACGCACTTCGTCTCCGTCGTGCGCGCTCTTGCCTCCCTCCTTCCTCTCTCTGTCGGTTTGGGCCACAGCCGCACCGACTTCTGGCTGAGCAGCGATCCGCTCGCGAAGAACCCTCTCGCTACCCCTCGCGTCGAGGAAGTCTTCTGGCTCAACGTCTATGGGCCTCGGCTGGTGGAGGAGCTCGGTCGCAAGCGCGTGCTCACCACGCCATGCGCTCACATGGAGGAGCTACCCCACGGAGCCGTTCTCTTCCTCACCCGTCCCACCCCCGTCGACTTCGACTCCGAGGAGGCTCGGCTCGCCCAGGCCCGTGCCCTCGTCCACCTGCG
>NZ_JAHXBG010000077.1 GCF_020103725.1 Hyalangium gracile
CCCCACGTGAACATCGGGACCATCGGTCACGTGGACCACGGGAAGACGTCGCTGACCGCCGCCATCACCAAGGTGCTGGCCAAGACGGGAGGCGCGACGTTCCTGGCCTATGACCAGATCGACAAGGCCCCCGAGGAGCGTGAGCGCGGCATCACCATCTCCACCGCGCACGTGGAGTACCAGACCAAGGCGCGCCACTACGCGCACGTGGACTGCCCGGGCCACGCCGACTACGTGAAGAACATGATTACCGGCGCGGCGCAGATGGACGGCGCCATCCTGGTGGTGTCGGCCGCCGACGGCCCGATGCCCCAGACGCGCGAGCACATCCTGCTGGCCCGCCAGGTGGGCGTGCCCTACATCGTCGTCTTCCTGAACAAGGTGGACATGCTGGACGATCCGGAGCTGCGCGAGCTGGTGGAGATGGAGGTGCGCGACCTGCTCAAGAAGTACGAGTTCCCGGGCGACACCATCCCCATCATCCCCGGCAGCGCGCTCAAGGCGCTGGAGGGTGACACCAGCGACATCGGCGAGGGCTCCATCCTGAAGCTGATGGAGGCGGTGGACAGCTACATCCCGACGCCTGCGCGCGCCACGGACAAGCCGTTCCTGATGCCGGTGGAGGACGTGTTCTCCATCGCCGGCCGTGGCACGGTGGCCACCGGCCGCGTGGAGCGCGGCAAGATCAAGGTGGGCGAGGAGGTGGAGGTGGTCGGTCTGCGCCCCACCCAGAAGACGGTGATTACGGGCGTGGAGATGTTCCGCAAGCTGCTGGACGAGGGCCTGGCGGGCGACAACATCGGCGCGCTGCTGCGCGGCCTGAAGCGTGAGGACCTGGAGCGCGGCCAGGTGCTGGCCAAGCCGGGCAGCATCACCCCGCACACCAAGTTCAAGGCGCAGATCTACGTGCTGACCAAGGAAGAGGGTGGTCGTCACACGCCGTTCTTCAAGGGGTACCGGCCGCAGTTCTACTTCCGCACCACGGACGTGACGGGGACGGTGAAGCTGCCGGACAACGTCGAGATGGTGATGCCGGGCGACAACATCGCCATCGAGGTGGAGCTCATCACCCCGGTGGCCATGGAGAACCAGCTGCGCTTCGCCGTCCGTGAGGGCGGTCGCACGGTGGGTTCTGGCGTCGTGGCCGAGGTCATCGAGTA
>NZ_JAHXBG010000078.1 GCF_020103725.1 Hyalangium gracile
CTAAGTAGGTAGGCAAAAGTTCCTGACACAAGAGCCGGGAGGGGCCTACGTTGGAGGGATGCAGAAGGGACGAGGCCTCGCCCAGCGAGGACTGAGCGGGAAAGATCGTACACGTCTTCGACGAGCACTTCGACAGGCGGAGGATGTGCGCGTGTACCGACGCATCCAGGCTCTGCTGCTTGTGGCCGAGGGCCGCACGTTGGCCGAAGCCGCTGAGGTGACCGGGATGAGCCGACCTGCGGTGTACTTCTGGCTCGAGAGGTACTTGCAGTCACGGCGAGTCGAGGCGCTGCGAGATGCGCCTCGCAGCGGACGTCCTCCGGTAGCAGCCCGCATCACCGCCGAACTCATCTTCCAAGAACTCAGCTGTCCACCTTCGGACTGGGGCTACTCGACCCACACATGGACGGTGGCACTGCTGGCCGCCCACTTGGAGCGGTGCTACGGGTGCGCCATCCATCCCGATACCCTGCGTCGAAGAATGCGGGCCATGGGGTTACGCTGGAAGCGCCCACGCTACGTGTATTCGCGCAAGGCGCCCCACCTGCCCCAAAAAAAGCAGCCCTCGTTCGCCGCCTGAGAAGGCGTCCCCCGGAGGCAGTGGTGCTCGTGCTGGATGAGACGCTGCTGCGCCAGTTCCCGCCGCTGCGAGCAGCCTGGGCGCTCAGGGGAGAGCAGGCCCAGGTCCCCATCACCGGCGAGAATGCCCGGCGCGTGCTCTTCGGCGCCATCAACCCGCGCACCGGGCACCGGGTGGTGCTGCAACGCCCCTCCATGCGGCAAGAGGACTTCCAAACCTTCCTGCGCGTGTTGCGAGCGCGCTACCCTGGGCGTCCTCTGTACCTGCTGCTGGACCAGGCCAGTTGCCACACCGCCGCCAAGTCCCAGTCTCTGGCCGCGCGCCTGGACATTCACCTGCTTCTGCTGCCCAAGCAGTGGTCGGAACTCAACTCCATGGACCACCTGTGGCGTGCCCTCAAGCAGTACATCTCCGCAAACCGTCAGTACCCCTCGGTTGACGCACAGGCCCAGCACGCTGAAGACTGGGTGCTGGGCCTCTCGGATCAGCAGGCCCTCCGCAAGGCGGGCGTCCTCTCCCGCCACTTCTGGCTCCGTTCCTTGTTGTAAAGAAACTTTTGCCTACCTACTTAG
>NZ_JAHXBG010000079.1 GCF_020103725.1 Hyalangium gracile
CAGCCCTCCGCCGGCCAGCCTCCTCGCGTAGAGACCTTCAGCTTCAAGAGCCGCTTCCTCGCGTCAATGAAGCCAGATGCTCTGCGTGAACAGATAGGGATGGATGCGCGTGCCGCCCTGAACCATTACGGCGGAACGCTGGACATTCTGCGGCCTTCCCTCCAGCGACGCGTCCAGATACAGCGCGTCCGTCTGGTCTACCAAGGTGGCGCGCTCATTCCCAAGGAGCCAGGGCGATTGAAGAACGCCGTGAACGGAGTCAAGGTGAACATCCAAGGCGTGGAGATCCTGTTTCAATGAAACTGCTGACGTTCCAGGACTTGAACGTCGAGGACACCCTCGCCCTCTACTGGATGGGGTCCTTCGATCCGCTGATGGAGTTCGAGCGTGCGTTGGGGCCTTTTCTCCAGGCGCTCGAGACACATGCCGGAGAGTGGATGCCGGACATCGTGGAGGGGAAGCGGCGGCGCAACTACTCCCGTGCCGCGGTCTGGAGGACTCTGGAGGAGCGCAGCAACGAGTACGACTCAGGCTGCGGGCTCTATCACTCGACTCCCCCCTTTGTGGCGTTGACGCTCAGCTTCGGTTTCAAGCAGTCCCCTCGAGAGTTGAGGGTGGGCCTCGATGTGCAGCCGCTCACCTTCTTCAGTCAGGAGGACCGCTGCCATAGGTTCGTGGAACTGGTGCGAGCCTGGTCATCGCATTACCCCGTGCCCCATGCCTCGGCCCACAGCACGGCGGACCAGCAGCTGGCGGGCGCTCCCAACTATGGCCGGGACGATGAGACGACGAACCAGAACGGGTTCGACAAGGTGTACGAGGTGTCTTGGCTGAACGTCTTCGGCCCGAAGCTGGTGGAGACGGTGGGCCGTGAGCGCATGCTGTCTACCCCGGCCTACCGAGTCGAGGAACTGCCCCACGGCGCCATCCTCCTGGTGCTCTGGCCCTCCCCCTCTGACTTCACGCGCGAGGATGCACGTCAGGCCCAGGCCCGGGCCCTGGTCCACCTGCGCCCCGAACTCGACTACGACACCGTGCTGCGCACCCTGCTCGAGCGCAACACCGCCCTGCTCCCCGTCCAGCCTCGCTTCCACCCGGACGTAGCCCCCCTGCTCCACCGCCTCCTGGACAGTGAAGCC
>NZ_JAHXBG010000080.1 GCF_020103725.1 Hyalangium gracile
AAGGGCCCGGCCTCCGGGTGCCCGGCTCTCTGGGCCCGGAACACCACCCCGAAGCTGCCCCGGTCGTGCCGAGCGCGGATGCGCCAGGGCCCCACCATCACTCCGGGCACCAACTCCGCGTGCGTCGCTTCGCTCTCCTTCACCGCTCCCTCCTAGGTGGTTGGCAGCCAGCGACCTTACCCTGCAAGTATCCTTGAGCGAAGCGGCTCCGCCTGTTGGAGAGCTGGGACAGACGGAGATCGTCCCGCGTGAGCCGCAGCAGCCTGAAGGAGGAGAGCCCGAGTAGCAGACGGTGATCGTGCCGGTCCAGACCCGAGGGCGAGCGCGGCGGTGAGCAGGAGCGCGCGCCTTATCGCGGATTCTCGGAAGTGGGCTGAGCAGGACCGATGATGATCGGCAGGTAGCAGCCGTCCTCGAAGTCGAACGCTTCCGGTCCGCAAGGCGGCTTCTTCTTCCCGAGCGGTCCTGCCCAACACACCCCCATGATGGCGCGCTGTGATTCAGGATCGCAGGGCGGCTTCTTCTGCCCGGGGTATGGCTTGGGAGGCAATGGGCGCCCAATGGTGAGGACGGGAGGCAAGTACGTGCGCGGGGCAGCTTCAATTGCAGCAAGGGCCTCATCCCCCACGCCACCGTCCGGAACCTCACGCGAGGGCCCACGGGGCTCCACGAGGCCGGACCAGTCCCTCTCGCGGATGGCCTGGCCTGCCACCACGAGGAGCACTACCACGGCCCAGCCACCGAGTGCGCCCAGGCCCCAGGCGAGGTATGGGCGCCTCCAGGGCGGGCCCGGCCTGCTGTCCCGCTCGGTGGCCGCGGCGGCCGGCGTCGGCTCGATGGGGGCGCTGGCCTCCGGCTGCTGGGCGGCATGCCCCAAGGCGGCCGCCAGCGACGCGGCCCTCGGCCGACGCAGCGGCTCCTCGGCCAGGCACGCCAGCAGCAACGCGTCGAGCCCCGTGCTCACTGTCGCGAAGTCCCTGGGCGGCAAGAGTCGCCGCGGCGGGCCGGACACCTCCTCGAATGGGGGCGGATAGGTGCCCGTGACGAGCCGGTACGCGGTGACACCCAGGGCGTACACGTCATCGGCTCCCCTCGG
>NZ_JAHXBG010000081.1 GCF_020103725.1 Hyalangium gracile
GAGCCGCTGCGACGGCCGAGGGCCGCGTCGCTGGCAGCCGCCTTGGGGCATGCCGCCCAGCAGCCGGAGGCCAGCGCTCCCATCGAGCCGACGCCGGCCGCTGCGGCCACCGAGCGGGCCAGCAGGCCGGGCCCGCCCCCTAGGCGCGCCCCGTGGCTTCCGGCTGGAGCGGCCCTCGCGACCGTGGCTCTGCTTGTGGGGAGCGCGTTGGCGGTGCGCACCGTCCGGGCTCGGGACTGGAGCGGGATGCTGGAGCCTCGTGTGCCTTCACTCGATGTTCCAGATGCCGGAGTCGGGGACGAAGCTCTGTCGAGCATCTACCAGGCTCCGGCGACCGCTCTGCCCGTGTTCATGTCCTTAGGTCGCAAGATGCCGACCAGGCCCATGGATGGACAGCGTAAGCCCCCGTGTGAGCGCGGAGAGGTTGCCATCTACGGCGCGTGCTGGGTGTGGGTAGGCGGCGAAAAACCGCCGTGTGGTGACACGATGTACGACCACGAAGGCCGCTGCTACAAAGCCAGCGTGGACATGCCGCGCAAGCCCACCTCGGGTGAACCATGAACAGGCTGCTTCAATAGGCCCTGGCCCGCTGAGCAGTGCATGGAGGGCTCCTCTCCCAGGTGAAGGCGTGGCTCTTCGTCTACTCCGGCTCTTCATCCTCGGAGGGCGGCGGCTGTTCGTTCAGCGCATCGTCAAGCAGCGTCACCAGCCGTTGGCGCTTCTCCGATGAGAGCTTGCTTACCGCCTCGAGCAGCCGGCGCATCTCCGGCGTGTCGCCGTCTGCTACTCGGGCTCTTCTCCTTCAGTGGTGAGGCGCACCCGGCCACGAGGAAAGGGAGCAGGAGAAGGGGCATGACGGGGCGAGAGCCTATCCCCTCCATTTCGCCCGAGGCTACTTGCAGGGTAAGGTCGCTCGTTGCCAACCGCCGAGGAGGGAACTGTGAGGGAGAGCGAAGGGACGCACACGGAGTTGGTGCCCGGAGTGATGGTGGGGCCCTGGCTCATTCGCGCTCGGCACGACCGGGGCAGCTTCGGGGTGGTGTTCCGAGCCCAGAGAGCCGGGCACCCCGAGGCCGGGCCCTT
>NZ_JAHXBG010000082.1 GCF_020103725.1 Hyalangium gracile
TACTTCGGACCCAGCGTCATGAGTACCTCAGCAACTCCGTCCGCGTGCGGCTGGTTCTCCTGGGCCACCGTGCGGAAGCCACACTTCTCGAGGACGCGGATCGACCCGACGTTGTGGACAGCGACCCACGCATGGAGCGGACGAATCGGCTCGAGCACGAGGAACTCCGAGAGCGCCCGTGTCGCGGTGCCCTTGCCCCAGTGCTCGCGACCCATCCAATAGGCGACGAGGCGCTTGCCGTCCTGCTCCCAACTGCCGATGTACCCAGCAGCCAGGCCACCAACGACGATGGTGCGGGTCACGTGCTCGGGGCGGAGAACCTTCGTGCGCCAGTGGGTCAGGAAGGCATCGCGTTCCCGCGACGGGAATGCGGCCATGCGCAGCGCGACTGCGTCCCGTTGGTGCTCGAAGAAGATCGGGAGGTCTTCTTCTGTAACGTTGCGCAGGATCACCAAGAGAACCTGGTCTCCGCCAGCCGAGTGACGAGCCGACTCTAGCCCGCGTCCCACGCCGGGGGCTATGCTGCCGTTCCAGGCGCCAAACGGCTCGATCGAGTTCCCCGGGCCTGGGCCTGGGCCTGGGTGAGGGAGGTACCATCCCGCCTGCGCGCCAGGGCCGGAGCAGAGAGCTGCACATCGAGCTCTCCCGCGGCCAGCATCACTCGCCTGCGCGGGTTCCTGGAGCGGATGTACCGCTTGTCAGTCCATGAGGTCCATGAACGCCGGCAGTTCCTCAGCCAGCGCATCCACGGCAATGCGCAGCTTGCGCGGCAGGTGCGGCGTCTGCAGCCACATGGCGTAGGCCTCGTAGAGAAAGTCCGGCTGATCCGGGAAGAGTTGCACCAGCGCGCCCGCCTGGATGCGCCCGCGCACGAGCCAGTACGGCAGCCACGCCAACCCCATTCCCATGACCGCAACGTCGGCGATGGCATCGAGGTCGTCGAGCCGCAGGCGATTGGCCAGCGTGAACTCGGCCGGCGGCTGGCCGTCGCGCGGGAACAGCCAAGGCCGGATGCGGCC